>JBFJPA010000291.1:0-6396 GCA_041617355.1 Longimicrobiales bacterium | reverse complement strand
CGCGGTTTCCAGGTCGTGGCGGCCGATTTGATGGAGTACGCTTACGTCTTCGCACGCGCCTATGTCGAAGTGGCGCGCGAGCCGGAGACCGCTGGCCTCGCCGAGCACCTCCGGCTGCGGGGGCGCTCGCTGCGCGCCATCACCCGCTTCCTCGACCGCCTGCCCGGCGAACCCGGTTTCGTCCACGAGCACTACTCGCCGGCGGGCGACGCCGGCCGCGCCCACGGCCGCATGTATTTCACGCCGGAGAATGCCGCGCGCATCGATGCCATCCGAGCGTGCATCGAGTCGTGGCGTCGTGACGGGCTCATCGACGACGACCTCTTCCACCTGCTCCTGGCAGCGTTGCTCGAGGCCGCCGACCGCGTCGCCAACACGACCGGTGTGTACGCCGCATTTGTGAAGAGCTGGCAGCCCAATGCACTCAAGCCACTGGCGCTGCACACGCCACGTGTGCTGGAAGGCAACGGTTGCTACGCACACCGGATGGACGCGCTCGAGCTGGTTCGCGCGCTACCGCCGTTCGAGCTTCTCTATCTCGATCCGCCCTACAACAACCGGCAGTACGCGGGCTACTATCACGTGCCCGAAGTCATCGCGCGCGGCTGGTTCGACACGACGCCTCGAACACGTGGCAAGACCGGCCTCATCGAAGACGATCACCTGCGCAGCGACTGGAGCCGGGCCGGTCACTGCGAAGCCGCGTTCGAGGCACTCGTCGCAGCCGCGAATTGCAGGCACATCGTGATGAGCTACAACGACGAAGGCATCATCCCCGAATCCACCATCCGACGCGTCTTGCGGGAGCACGGCCGGACGCGCACGTACAAGCGCCACCACACGGGCTATAAGCGGTACCGGTCCGACTCGGACGGCGAGAACCGCCGGTATCGCGGCGACCGCGTGTTCGAGTACCTCTACTGTGTCGAAAAGGGCTGAACGCGTCACCCGCTGAATCGAGACGTCCCGTAGCTGAACGGCAGGCCGGCAACCACCTTCACCGGAGAGGTCGCATGGATTTCCTGTTCCTGTCGGCTCGTGCGCTGCACGTCGTGCTTGGGGTGTTCTGGGCGGGAACCTTGATCTTCAATGCCGCCTTCCTCGGGCCGGCCATCCGCGACGCGGGACCCGAAGGCGCCAGCGTCGCCGCCGGCCTCATGCGCCGACGCTTTCTCGACATCATGCCGGCCGTCGCCATCGTGACCGTGCTCACGGGGATCTACCTGTATTGGCGCGTCTCCAGCGGGTTCTCGATGGCGTACCTGCGTTCGGCGAACGGCATCACCTTCGGACTCGGCGCGATCGCCGCGCTGATCGCCCTCGGCATCGGCCTCGGCGTCATGCGGCCCTCGATGCTACGCGCGGCCGCGCTCTCCCGCTCTGCCACCAACGCGTCGCCGGACGAGCGTGAGCGCGCTCTGGGCACGGCACAGGCTCTGCGTGCGCGTGCTGCCCGGGCCGGCCGGTCCGTCGCCTGGCTGCTCGGCGCGGCAACCCTCACCATGGCCGTCGGGCGCTACGTGTAAGCTCAGCCGCGCAGCGCCGTCCACGCGAGCAACGCCCAGCCCGCGAGGAAACAGAGCCCACCGATCGGCGTGATCGCGCCCAGGAAACGTGGCCCGCCCAGCGCGAGGGCGTACACGGTTCCGGAGAACACGAGGATGCCGGCGACGAACAGCCAGCCCGCCGCGGTGACGGCCGCGATCGGCCATCGTGTCGATGCCCACGCCACGGCCAATAGCCCGAGCGCGTGCAGCATCTGGTAACGAACCGCCACCTCGAACGTCGCGAGCCGATCCGCCGACAGCCTCGCCGCGAGCGCGTGTGCGCCGAACGCTCCCGCCGCTACACCGATGAACGCGAACACCGCGCCCAGCCCGAAGAATATCCGTTCCACTCGACTCCCTCCCGTGAAACGAGGCGCCCCCGACCCGAGGACGCCCCGTAAGCCCCAGCCCTAGCCCCAGCCCCAGCCCTAGCCCTACCGCTTCGGTCGTGAATTGTACTTCTCGTAGAACCGCGTGTGGCGATCGTCCATGCTCACCCGCCGCCCCTTGATGAACACGTCGGTGACCTGTGTTCGAATGTCGAGGGGATCGCCAGTCGCGACGAACACGTTGCCGAGTTTGCCGACCTCGATCGAGCCCAGCTGGTCCTGCACGCCGAAGATCTCCGCGGGCGTCAGCGAAAGGGCGCGGAACGCCGCATCCGCGGGCAGACCGTACGCCACGGCGAGGGCCGCGTGATACGGGACGTGCCGCGCGTTGGCGCCGCCACCCGTCGAAAAGGCGAACTTCACACCGGCTCGATGCAGTACACCCGGCTGCGCGTAGATCGCGTCGTACGGGGCATCGTTCGCCGGCGATGACTGGATCGAGCTGAGCACGACCGGCACCTGCTTCTGCGCCAGCAGCTCGGCGACCTTCCAGGCCTCATCGCCGCCGTAGATGATGACCTTCAGCGCGAACGTGTCGGCCAGAGCGAGCACACCGCGGATCTGCTCTTCGGAGTCGGCCGAGACGAGTGCCGGTACGCGCCCGCTCACGAGCGGCCGCATCGACTCGAACTGCTGGTCCCACTGCGCCGACCCGGCATCGCGCGCCCGATGGTACTGTTGCGCCGTCCGCAGCATGTCCTTCAGCTCGCGGATGTTCTGCTCGACGCGGGCCCTGGCGGCACGCTCCTGGGCAGGCGAGGGCGGACCGCCGAAGCCGAACCGGAACGACGGCTCGCGCGGCCAGTTCACGACGTACGCGGCCGACGGCGCGACCGCCAAATCCTCCCACGTCCAGCCGGCCGTGTGAATGAGGGCGGCCTGGCCGCTGATCACGCCGCTGCTCGGCGTCGAGAGCACGTTCGTCACGCCGTTGGCGCGGGTCACGCCCAGCAGCTCGGAATCGACATTCAGGGCGACGACAGCGCGCATGTGCGGATTGAACTCGCCCAGCTCGCTGCGCAGGTTCATCGTATTGATGCCGCCGATTTCGGACAGGCCGAGCGGCGTGTACGCGTCCATCATCCCCGGGTAGACGAACTTGCCGGTGGCGTCGATCACAATGGCGCCGGCCGGCGCCTGCACGTTCGCACCGACGGCGACAATGCGCCCGTCCTGGATCACGACGCTGCCATTCTCGATGCGCTGACCCGTTCCGGTGACGACCGTGCCGCCACGGATCAGGAACGTGCCCTCCTCGCCGACGCGGGGCTGCGCTTCCGCCACGGCCACGCGCGGGGCGAGCGACAGGATCGCGACCGCCGGAGCGGCGCTGCGACGACGCGTGCTCATCGGTCCTCCTGCGTGGTGGTCCGCTTCGCCGCCTGAATCAGCTTCTCCAGCGTCATGGCGTCGGCCCGGTCGAAGAGGACCTTGCCATCCACGATCGTCTTTTCGACGCGCGATGCCGGCGCGAACGGGTGCCCATTGAAGATTGCGAGGTCGCCGTCCTTTCCGACCTCGATCGAGCCGGCTCGATTCTCGACGCCCAGCTGCTTCGCCGGATTCAGTGTGATCATCTTCAGCGCCTCGGTCTCCGACATGTTGCCGTACTTCATCCCCATTGCGGCTTCCTGGTAGAGCCGGCGCACGCGCTCCCCGGAGTCGGAGTTCACGGACACGACGACGCCGCGGTCGGACATGATGGCCATGTTGTGCGGGATCGCGTCGTAGGCCTCGACCTTGTACGCCCAGTTCTCGGCGAACGTGGACGCCATCGCCCCGTGTCTGGCCATTTCGTCGGCGACCTTGTAGCCCTCGAGAACGTGTTGGAAGGTGTGGATCCGGAACCCGTACTGTTCGGCGACCCGCATGAGCATCAGGATCTCATCGCCCCGATAGCTGTGCGCGTGCACCTTGATCACGCCGTTCATGATGTCGACCAGCGCCTGCAGACGCAGGTCCTTGCGCGGCGGGATCGCGGCCCGGTTGCGGGCGGCCTCCGCCTCGTACGCCTTCCACTCGGCCTCGTATTCCTTCGCCTTCGTGAACCACCAGTGCAACAGCTGCTCGACGCCCATGCGTGACTTCGGGTAGCGGCGTTCACTGTCCGGCGCGTCACTCCTCGCGCGCGTCACGTTTTCTCCGAGCGCGAACTTCACGAAGCGTGGCGCGCCCTCGAACAGAACGTCGTCAGGATCTTCGACGCCCCAGCGCATCTTGATGACCTGCGCCTGGCCGCCGATCGTGTTGGCGCTGCCGTGCAGCAGCAGCGCGCTCGTCGTACCACCCGCCAGGGCGCGGTAGATGGTCAGGTCGTCGTGCCGCGGCGGGATGATCACTTCGGGCGTGACCGACTCCGACCCCTCGTTGATGCCACCCTCGATGGCCATGTGCGAGTGGGCATCGATGATCCCGGGCATCACGTACATGCCCGTGCCGTCGATCACGTGTACGCCGGCCGGGATCGCGACGTCGCGGCCGACGGCCGCGATCTTGCCGCCGCGCACGAGGACCGTGCCGCCCTCGATGGTGCCGTTCGTGATGGTGAGGACGGTCGCATTGCGAATGGCGACGTCCTGAGCCGCGGCCGGCGCCGCGGCGAACAGCAGGGCAGCCAGCGCCGCCGTCGTCCGTACCCGGCTCATCGTGCACCTCCCTCGTACGCGTGCGTGCCCGGCCCGCGCCGCCGTGCCGGGAAGGGCACCGGCGGCTGGCCCTGAACGGAGAGTGTGCCGCGCAGCTCATCGTTCGCGATGCGTCCCGTGACCGTGAGCTCCATGGCGTTCATTCCCGGCGGTGCGATCGAGCCGCGCAGGATCAACTCGTTGCCGGTCAACTCACCGGCGAGCGGCGTCGCGCCGAGCTCGGTGGTCAGCGTGCCGGTGACGGCATCGCCACTGCCGCTGAGCGACAGTGTGAACGGCGTGGTCTGGCCCGCCATCTCGATCGAGCCTTGCCAATCTCCGGCGATCTCGACCGAGCCGCCGGCACCGGCCGTCGCGCGCGCCCGCTCGGCCTGCCGGATCTCGTATGCACGGCCCTCCACGAAGACGTGACGAATCTTGCCGTCCGTGTCGAAGAGATCCCCTTCGACGACGACGAGGTTCGCCAGCTTGCCCGCTTCCACGGTGCCGAGCAGGCCGGACAAGCCGAGCAGCGACGCCGGCGTGACGGTGACGGCCCGCAGCGCGTCGTCCTTCGAAAGCCCTGCCTCGACTGCGGCGATGACGCGCTCGCGGAACTGCGACGGCGAGTCCAGGCCATGACCGGAGAGCGCGAAGGTGATGCCTGCCGCCGCGACCTTGGCCGGGTTTTCACGAAGCTGGCGGGCGACCGCACTGTCGGCCTTGATGGCGGCGCTGTCCGTGCCCTGCGCCGGTGCGACGTGCAGCTCGAACGCACGCCCCGTCACGGCGTTCGGGCGCGGCCAGTTCAGACTGACAATGAGCGGGACGCCCATCGCCTTCAGGTCGTTGATTGCGAGATACGCTTCCTGTGCGCCGAGCACGGCCCACGAGCGCAGGCCGACGTCGCGCACCGTCTCGGCAGCGCGCGCGAAGTCACGCTGCGCCGACGCTTCGATCCAGGCGGGGATCTCGCCGCGCAAGGACGCCTGCAACGCGTCGTGGCGCGGATCGTGTACGGGACGGGGCGCAGACGCCGGATTGCGCGCGAACGCGGTCTCGACGTTCATCGCGTGTTGCGCATCGTAGTAGGCCTGACGCACGTACGCGACCGCCCCCATGAGCGTGCCCGGGTACCCGCCGCGACGCCGGCCGAAGGCGACCTGCTGCGCGACCGGGGAACGCACCACCAGCGAACGGGGCTCGCCCGAGCCTGCGAGCGCCGCCGCGACCTGGCCGGGCAGCAGCCCGCCGTCGAAGACGAGACCGACCGCCGTGATGCCCTGCGCACGGAGGGACTCGAGCTCGGTATCGCTCGGCGCGAATTCATCGCCGGCCGATCGGTGCGCCCGCATCTCCGGCGGGATCTCCGTCGCGGCCTGGCTCGCAGCCCGTGCGGCGGGACCGCCGCCGCCCGCTCCGCCAACCGGCCGCGCTGCGACACTCGGCACGCCGACCGTGCTGGCCGCGTCGATCAGGCCCGGATACACCGTTCGTCCGGCGAGGTCCATCACGACCGCGCCGGTCGGGACCTGCACCTGCGCACCGACCGCGGCGATCCGCCCGTTGCGAATCACGACCGTCGCCCCTTCGATGGCTCGGCCGGGCGCGACGACGACACGCACATTCGTCAACGCGTACGTCGCCGGCGGCTCCGCCTCCGTCTGGGCCCGGACCGGCAACGCCATCGCCAGCCCCAGCAGGCCCCACAACACCGTTCGTCTCATGCCTCGACTCCCCATGCGCGAAATGTCCAATCCCGATCGCCGCGGTAGGTTGGAACCCCGAGCACGCAGCGTCAAGCAACCTCGTGGGCTTCCTGCTTCACCGACCTCG
>JBFJPA010000290.1:0-6426 GCA_041617355.1 Longimicrobiales bacterium | reverse complement strand
GTGTCCAGCAGCGTCAGCGTGGCCGCCACCCGCGTGCGCATGCTGTCGACCATTGTCGAATCGTAGCGGAGCGTGGGCGGCACGACGGCTGCCGCTTCTTCGCGCTCCTGCGCCAGCTCGGCTGGCGTCTTGAACACCGTGAACGGCACCTCGGCGATGACGTCCTCCTCGACGAGCATGCCACGTTCGAGGTTGGGCAGATCGGCCACGGGCGTGAGCGGGAAGACCAGATACGTGCCGATGGCGAGGATCAGCATCAGCAGCAGGCGCGCGCCGTGGTGGACCACGGCGTCGGGCCAGGCATGGGCCGGCTCGCGACTCAAGGTCGCCAACAGCTGCCGAATCCGCTCGCCGCGGCTCACGTCAGGACTCTCCACCGGTGAGATCGGCGGCGTACGCCCGAATGATGTCCTTCACCAGGCGGTGCCGCACGACATCCAGTTCATCGAGGTAAACGAAGGAAATGCCGTCGATGCCCTTCAGGATCCGCTCGATCTGCAGCAAGCCGGAGTCGTCCCGCCGCGGCAGATCGATCTGCGTCTTGTCGCCGGTCACGACGACGCGTGAATTCAGGCCGAGACGCGTGAGGAACATCTTCATCTGTGCATTGGTCGCATTCTGCGCCTCGTCGAGAATGACGAACGCGTCCGCGAGCGTGCGGCCGCGCATGTAGGCGAGCGGCGCGATCTCGATGGTGCGCGCGTCCATGGCGCGACGTACCCAATCGGCTGGCATGATGTCCTGCAACGCATCATAGAGCGGTCGCAGATAGGGATCGACCTTTTCCTGCAAATCGCCGGGCAGGAACCCGAGGTTCTCGCCGGCCTCGACGGCGGGTCGCGCCAGAATGATGCGCTTGACCCGGTTCTTGCGCAGTGCGTCGACCGCCGCGGCCACGGCCAGGTAGGTCTTGCCAGTGCCGGCCGGTCCGATCGCGACGACGATGTCGTGTGCCGCAATGGCGTCGAGGTAGTGACTCTGCCCCTCGGACTTCGCCGCGATCAGCTTCTTCAGCCCGGCCAGCAGGACCTGGCCTTCCTCGCGGGCCGCCATCCCGCCCTCCGGCCGGGATGCGAGCGTCACCGATTCGAACGCCCTCCGGATATCCTCGATTCCGAACGGCCGTGACATCCGGGCGAGTTGGATGAGCCGGTCGGCCACCGGAGTCGCCCGTTCGACATCGGCCAGGTCGCCCGACAGGATCAGATAATCGCCGCGCAGGATGACACGGCAGCCGGATCGCTTCGCCAATTCCTGCAGGTGCGCGTCGTTGACACCCGCCAGCAGCAGGTAGTCCGCCCCTTCCGCGGAGAGGCGGTGCTCGACCGTCGTCGCATCCACTACGATTCGACTCCTTGTGCCTGACGCGCCAGCGGCGCGATGTGCAGGTCGCGCAACTCGTCGGGCCGGACCGGCGAAGGCGCGCCTTCGAACAGCGCGCGAGCGGCCGTCGTCTTCGGGAATGCGATCACATCACGGAGACTGCTCGCGCCGACCAGCAACATGACGAGCCGGTCGAAGCCGAATGCGAAGCCGCCGTGCGGCGGAGCTCCATACCGGAACGCCTCCAGCAGGAACCCGAACTTCGCCTCGGCTTCCTCACGACCGATGCCGAGCGCGCGGAACATCAGGCGCTGCAACGACGGATCGTGAATTCGGATCGAGCCACTGGCCATTTCCATGCCGTTATACACCGCATCGTAGGCCCGGGACCGTGGCCCAGCCGCGAAGATGGCATGGCCCACATCGCGGCTGGCGGCCTCGTCGCCGTCGCCCAACTGCGCGCGCATGCCCGCGACATCGTCGGGATGAGGCGCAGTGAAGGGGTGATGCGCCGCGACGAGGCGCTCCTCCTCGGTGTCCCACTCGAAGAGCGGGAAGTCCGTGATCCAGAGCCACTCGTGCCGGCCGGCGGGGCGTAAGCCCAACCGATCGGCCAGGTGAATGCGCAGTGCCCCCAGTGCGGCCTCGGCGCCGGCGCCATCGCCGACGGCCGGCGCGCGGGCGCCCCGAAACTCTCCGATGACGACGACGAGCAGGTCGCCCTCCGTCGCTCCCGTGGCTTCGGCGAGACGGGCGGCGAGCCCCTCGTCCAGGGCCTTTGCGAACGGCCCGGCCGGACCTTCCGCCGTCCAGCGCAGCCACAGCGCGCCGGGCGCGCCCTGCGCCTTGGCGACGTCGTTGAGCGCATCCAGCTCCCTTCGCGTGAGGGCGCCGCCACCGGGCGCGCGAATGGCGCGGATCCGCCGGCTCGTACCCCGCACATCCTGGAAGAGTCGAAAGTCGGCGGTCGCGAGCAGATCGGTCAGATCGATGAACGGCATTCCAGGCCGCAAGTCCGGCTTGTCGGTCCCATAGCGGTCCATGGCCTGGGCCCACGTCAAGCGCGCGAATGGCAGAGCCAGGTCGACGGCGCCGACCTCTTTCCAGAGCGAAGCGATCATGCCTTCGGCGACACCGAAAACATCGTCCTCGGCAACGAACGCCATCTCCGCATCGATCTGCGTGAACTCCGGCTGGCGATCGGCGCGCAAGTCCTCATCGCGCAGACAGCGCGGGATCTGGAAGTAGCGATCGTAGCCGGCCACCATGAGCAGCTGCTTGTAGATCTGCGGCGACTGCGGCAGCGCGTAGAACTCGCCGGGGTGGATGCGGCTCGGCACGAGGTAATCGCGCGCGCCCTCGGGCGTGCGCCGCGTCAGGAGCGGAGTCTCGATCTCCCAGAACCCTTGCGACGAGAGGAACGCACGCACGTTTTGCAGAGCACGGTGCCGGACGCCGAGGGCCCGCCGGAATTCCTCGCGTCGCAGGTCGAGGTAGCGGTAGCGCAGCCTCAGCTCTTCGGCCGGCAACTCGTCGCTCGCCGCCGGCGCGACCGGTATCGGCGGCGTCTCGGACTCACCGAGAATCGTCAGGCCGGTGACGTGGACCTCCACCTCGCCGGTCGCCAGGTCGGCATTCACGTTGCCCGCGGGCCGCGGCACGACCTCGCCTTCGACGCCAATGACCCACTCCGCGCCGAGCTTGCGGGCCCGCTCCAGCCAGGCGGGCGGCGTCCAGCCGGGCCCGAAGGAGAGCTGCACCAGTCCGGTCCGATCCCGAAGATCGATGAAAACGAGCCCACCGAGGTCCCGTCGCTTGTGTACCCAGCCGGCGAGGCGGACGTGCTGTCCGGCGTCACTCGCCCGCAGAAGGCCGGCCGCATGACTGCGAAACGCCGTCCGCATCGTCTCGTTCATCCAGTTCCCGATCTCACTCGAACCTCGCGACCCGGCCCTTTTTGAGGGCCCCCGTTGGACGAGGCGGAAGATGGCTTCGGAACCCGCGCCGCGACAGGGCGGGCGGGCGCTCGCGCGAAGTGGTGGCGACGCGCCATCTTCCACCCATGGCCGGAGGAATCGGACCCCGCGAGCGGGAGCGCCTTGCGCTCCTCGAGACGATGGTGCAACGCGTCCAGCAACTGCACGGGCTGGTCGAGCGTCTGGCTGCCGAACGGGTCGACCCCGATGCCATCGCTTTGAACGTCAAACGAACCCTCACGCGGATGAAACGAGATTTCGCCGGTGCGGGTCTCGATGAAATGGCGCAGCTGTCGGGCAGCCTCGAGCTGGCCGCCGGGCGCGGCGGCTCGAAATCGTTCAAGGTGCGTATTCTGCGCGAAGGCGTCGGTTCGCTGCGCGCGCACCTGGACGGAGAACAGCGCGCGACTCGTGCGGCCGCGCTGAGGCAGAAGGAAGCGGAGGACCCGGGTGGAGCCGGTTCGCCGACCTAGCGTTCGGCCTCGCGGAGCGCGTCCATGAACTCGGCCGCGTCGCGCGCCGCAATGAGCCGATCCCGCACATCGTCGCGTCGAACGAGACGGGAGATGCGGCTGAGCGCCTTGATGTGAGGGCCGGCCGCCGTTTCCGGGCCAACCAGCAGGAAGAACAAACCCACGGGCTGACCGTCGAGCGCATCGAATTCGATCGGCTCGCTCGTGCGTCCGGCCGCCATGCGCAGCTCCGGAACGGCCGACGACTTGCCGTGCGGGATCGCGACGCCGTGCCCGATGCCCGTGGACAGAACTGCCTCGCGCTCGCGGACCGCACGCAGCACTTCGACTTCATCGAGCTCGGATCCAGCGGCCACGACGTGCACCAGCTCCCGCAGCAGACCTTCTTTCGCGTCCGCCTGCAGAGGGATCCGGATTCGCTCCGGTGTCAGCAGTTCCGTGAGGAGCACAACGTCCAGGATCGAGGGGTTTCCGCCTGTCTCAGAATCGAGCTAAGTTAGCGGCCGTGTTGAAGCTCTTCAACCGCGTCGCGCGTGGGGCGTGCCTGGGCGCGCTCGCGATCGGGCTCCGTGCCGACGCCGGCGACGCCCAGCGTCTGCTCGACCTGCCGGTCCGAGCCTGGGCGGGCGCAGATGCGACTGCGCCCGGTGCGGCCGCGGCGTTCTGGAATCCGGCCGCGGCGGGCGACATCGCCGGACGCGGCGAGATCATGGTCCTCGACGTCCTCGCTCCGGACGCGACCGGACTCGGCGGCTTCGCGATCGCCGGCGCCTGGCGACTGGACCCTGCGACGACCCTCGCGCTCGGCTACGCCCACGTGGGCGTGGACGGGATCCTGCGCACGACCGACTCGCCGCTGGTCGAAGACTCGACGCCGCTCGAGATTGGGGAAGACGGGCTCTCGCTCGCCGCGAGCCGGTCCGTTTCGCGCTCCATCGCCGCGGGCGTCATGGTCCGCTACACGCGCGCGGCCGAGATCGCCGCGGACCGAGCGGTCGTCGAATTCGGCGCGGGTGTGCTCCTCACGCCCGCGTTGCCGTGGAGCCCACGCCTGGGCGGTGGCCTGCGCGCCGAGACCGAGGGCGCGGCCTGGACGGCCGGCGTCGAGGTGCTCCCGATCGGCGACGCCGAGAGCGAGTGGCGGCTGGGCGCGAGCTGGAATGCGGAGGGCAGCCCCATGAGCATCGGTGTCTCGCACCGCACGGCGGCGCTCGCCGCGTGGCGAAACGCGATCGAGCTCGCCGCAGGCGTGGCCAACGAGCCCGGCGCCGACGGCCGGACGTGGCAACCGGTGGCCTCGGCGACCGTGCGCTTTTCGCGCTACTCGCTCGCGGCCCTGCGCGAAGAGATGGCCAACGGTTTCGGCGCGATCCACGCCGTCCGCTTCGTGGTTTCGTTCTGATGCCCACGCACGACCAGCCGAACGACCGGCCCGACCTGCTCGAATTCGAGCCGGCGGCCCTCGGGTCGCTGCTGCAGGAGCACTTCACGCGCCGGGGCCAGCCCGCCTACCGCGTCCGTCAGACGCTCGCCTGGATCCACGAGCGCGATGCGATCGCCTTCGAGGAGATGACGGACCTGCCGGCCGACGAGCGGACCGCACTCGCCGAAGCGTTCCGACTCGGCGCGCCCGCGGTGTCTGCCGTTTCGCAGTCTGCCGACGGCACTGTCAAGCACTTGTGGAAGCTGGCGGACGGCGAGCTCGTCGAGTCCGTGCTCATTCCGGCGCGGGACCGGCTCACGCTCTGCATCTCGTCACAGGCCGGGTGCGCCATGGCGTGCGTGTTCTGTGCGACCGGCTGGTCCGGATACCGACGGCAGCTGACTGCGGGCGAGATCGTCTCGCAGTACCGGGGCGCCCGCCGCTACGCGGGCGAACACGGCCTCGGCGCCATCACGAACGTCGTCTTCATGGGCATGGGCGAACCGCTCATGAACGAGGCCGCCGTGATGCTGGCACTGACGCTGTTGAACGGTGCCTACGGCGTCGGCGCCCGTCGCATCACCGTGTCGACCGTGGGCATCGTGCCGGGTATCCTCGCGCTCGCGCAGCGGCCGGAGCAGTTTCGCCTGGCTGTGTCGTTGCACGCACCGAACCCCGAGCTGCGCGCGAAGCTCGTCCCGATCGAGCGCAAGTACCCGCTGCCTGAGCTGTTCGAAGCGCTGGACGCGTTCGAAGCGGCGGGCGGCCGTCGCATCACGTTCGAGTACGTGATGATCGACGGATTGAACGACCGGCCCGAGCACGCCCGCGAGCTGGCGTCGCTCGTCGGCCGCCTCGCCGCTCACGTCAACTTGATCCCCTACAATCCCATCCCCGGGCCGGACTGGCAGCCGAGCTCGGCCGAGACGATCGCGGCGTTCGCGCGGATCCTCGAGGAAAGGGGCGTGCCCGTCACCGTTCGTGAGCCGCGGGGACGTGACATCGCCGCAGCGTGTGGTCAGCTCCGGGCTGAGCACGCATCGCGCCCTCCCAAACCGTATCTCGATCTCGTCGCCCTCGAGGGTAGCGGTACGCGTCGCGTGAGCTGAGTCAGCGACGCGCGCGGCTCGGATCGGAGAAATCGCGACCCAGCACGACTGTTAGGTCCAACAGCGAAGTCGTGTCGCGTGCCGTCCGCACGTTTGCGATGCCGATCCGCGCGGCCAGCGTC
>JBFJPA010000289.1:0-6440 GCA_041617355.1 Longimicrobiales bacterium | reverse complement strand
GGCGCGCTGTACACGGCGCTGCACCGGCTGGAGGAGCGCGGTTGGGTGAGCTCGGAGTGGGGCACGTCGGACAAGGGGAAGCGGGCGAAGTTCTACCGACTGACGGCGGCGGGCCGACGGGCGTTGAAGGCGGAAGAAGCGAATTGGGAACGATACGTGGACGCCGTGTCGAAGGTCATGCGTGCGTCACCGTGAGGGATACGACAGTGGAGATCGGATGAGCGACGATCGTGATCGGATCGATGACGATGTGGACGCGGAGCTGCGTTTCCATTTCGACGAGCGGGTGGAGGCGTTGATTGCGGAGGGCATCGCACCAACGGCGGCGCGTGCGCGTGCGGAATCGGAGTTCGGGGATGTCCGCGCGGTGAGGACGGGGCTCGTCGCCATTGACCGCCGCATGCATCGGCGACGGCGTCGCCGGGAAGCGGGCATTCTATTCGCTCAAGATGTTCGCCAGGCGGTCCGCCGCCTGGGGCGGAGCCCGGTGTTCGTCGCTGCGACCGTATTGACCCTGGCGCTCGGGATCGGCGCCGTGACGGCGGTGTTCGGCGTGGTGGATGCCGTCGCGCTCCGGCCGTTGCCGTATCCGGCGTCGGATCGTGTCGTTCGAGTGCAGAACGCGGTACCGGTGCTGGACGATGGCGTGTGGGGCATGGCGAAGGGCCAGTACCTCGCGTACCGGGAGGAGTCGCGTTCGTTCGAGGCGCTGGGATTGTACCGACTCGATGCGACGGCGATCGGCCCGGAACCTGGAGTCGAGCTGGCGGAGCAGGTGCGCACCGCGAATGTGACGGCCTCGATCGCAGACGTGGTCGGTGCACGAGTGTCGCTCGGCCGGCTGATCAGGGCTGAAGAAGAGCTCGGTAACGGCGCGCCGGTGGTCGTGCTTTCGAACGCGTTCTGGAGGCGCTTCTTCGGCGGCGACCCTGCGGTGCTCGGCCGGACGATCGCACTGGGTGGACGGCCGCACGAGGTGATCGGCGTGCTCGAGCCGGGCGTGCGGCTGCCGGAGGAGACGGCGTACGGCGAGCGGATGGCGGTGGACCTCTGGCAGCCGATGGCACTGGATCCTACGGAGCCCGCTCAGAACCACCACGTATTTCGCGTCATCGGCCGTCTCGCGCCGGGCGTCACACCGGACGTGGCCGTCCGCGAGCTGACGGCGGTCGTGGCGCGTTTCCCGGAGACGCTGCCAACTGCGTATTCGGTGCGGTTCCTGCGGGAGACCGGATTCGCGCCGATGGTCGTGCCCCTCCGCGAAGACGTCGTGGGTGAGTCGGCCCGCGTGCTCTGGATCCTGCTCGGCGCTGTCGGCGTGGTCCTGCTGATCGCGTGTGCGAATGTCGCGAACCTCTTCCTCGTCCGCATCGAATCGAGGCGCCGGGAGACGGCCGTGCGCACCGTGTTGGGCGCGGCGCGCGGCGATCTCGCGCGGCATTTTCTCGCGGAGTCCCTGCTGATCGTGCTGGTCGCGGGTGCACTCGGTTTGCTGGGCGCCTGGGCAGCGCTGCGCCTGCTGGTCGCGGCGGCGCCGCCGAGCATCCCTCGTCTTCCCGAGATCGGCATGGATCCTCTGGTCGTCACCCTCGCCTTCGGTCTTGCCCTCGCGATCGGAGTGGTCTTTGGACTGCTACCGACGGGCGGGCGAGGGGCCGCGGGCCGGGTCCTGGCCGAGAGCGGACGCAGCACGACGCCCTCGCGACGGCGTCGTGCTGTGCGCAGCGTGCTCGTGATCACGCAGGTCGGCCTTTGTTTCGCGCTGCTGGCGGGCGCCGGACTCCTGATCCGCAGCTTCGACGCCTTGCTCGATGTGGATCCTGCGTTCGAGTCCGCAGGCGTCCTCCAATTTCGCGTGATGCTGCCGTCCGACGGGTATCCCGACAACGCGACGTCGGTCGCGTTCTATCGCGTACTCGGCGAGCGTGTCGAAGCGTTGCCGGGTGTGACGGCGGTGGGCACGGCGACGGCGGTCCCGCTCGGCGGTGTGAATGCCTGCACGGGCACGCGCCCGATGGCGCCCGCGGCGGTCGTGGACGGGCTCTGTATCTCGGTCGACTTCATTACGCCCGGCCTGTTCGCGGCGCTCGGCGTGTCGGTACGCGGACGTGAACCCGCATGGGCGGATCTGGGCGCGGGTGATCCGGTCGCCGTCGTGAGCGCTGGTCTTGCGAGGCGGTACTGGGGCGACGCCGATCCGATCGGCCAGCTGGTGCGTGTGGGAGGCAGCGAGACGCCGCATCGCGTGGTCGGCGTCTCCGCCGACATCCGGAACGACGCACTCGACCGTCCGCCGGTCGATGTATTGTACGTCGCGGCGCAGCCGTTCCGGGCCGCGTTCCGCACGTTGTCCGTGTTCGTGCGCACGGATCAGCCAAATCCACTGGTCGTCCTGCCGTCGGTCCGGCGTGTACTCGCCGAACTGGATCCGCGCGTCGCGTTGGTACGGCCCTCGACCATGGATGCGATCGTCCTGTCCTCGATGTCGCGCCTGACGTTTTCGGCGAAGTTGCTCGGCATCGCCGCGTTCATCGCGCTGTTCATCGGCGGCATCGGCATTTATGGCGTCGTGTCGTACACGGTTTCCCAACGAACAGCCGAGATCGGCATCCGGGTCGCGCTCGGCGCTCGTCATGTGCAAGTCCGACGCTGGGTGCTGCAGGACACGCTGCGGCTGGCCGCCATTGGCATCGTCATGGGATGGCTCATCATGCTCCCGCTCGGCCGCACGCTCGCCTCGCTCCTCTACGATGTGACGCCCGCGGATCCCGCGACGCTCATCGCGGTGGCACTATTGCTCGCGTTCGTCGCCCTGCTCGCGGGCTGGCTGCCGGCGAGGCGGGCACTGCGCGTCGATCCGGTGGAGGCGTTGCGATCGGGCTGAGCGCGAAACGCGGCGCGGTATTGTGCGTCTGGGGGCCAGCCCGGTAACATGTGCGACGCTGCGGGGCCGGTGGGCGGCCGCCGGTCCCCCGACCTGAGGCCTCCATCGTTCGCGGGAAGTCGCAATGGCGTGGCGATCCGCAATCAGCCCGGGGCCGCGTCGAGCCGGGTTCGGGCTGCTCCTCCTGCTCGCGTCGGTGTCTACTGCGTCCTCACTGTCCGCGCAGAATACCGGCCCAACCGCCAGCCCCTCCAACTTCGTCCACGAGAACTGGACCGTCCGGGATGGCCTGCCGGTCAACGGTGTGAACGGAATCGTGCAGAGCCAGGACGGGTACCTCTGGCTCGCGACGTTCGACGGCCTGCTGCGGTTCGACGGCGTGCGCTTCACGATCTACAACACGGGCAACACGGCCGATCTGCCGAGCAGCCGGATCGTAGACCTGGTCCAGGCGGGCGACGGCAGTCTCTGGATGTCCACGGAACAGCGCGAGCTGGTGCAAATGAAACACGGCGCGTTCCGTCGGTTTGCCACGGCCGATGGGCTGCCGCAGGGCGGCGTGACCTTGCTGACGATCGATGAGGACGGCGAGCCTCTGGTCGGCACCGATCGCGGTCTCGCCAAACACACGGCCGGTCGCTTCTCTGCCGTCGGCGCCGACGTGCTCGACCTGCCCATCACCACGGCGTTTCGCGACGCCGCCGGTGTGCTCTGGGTCGGCACGGAGCGGAGCGGCGTGTACCGCGTAGACGACGATCGTGTTTCCCGGTTCAGCGAGAGCGCCGGGATCGCGGGAGCGATCAATGCATTCGCAGAGGACCGGCCGGGCTCCCTCTGGATTGCCACGCAGGTCGGTGTCTACCGCTGGCGCGACGGCGAACTCACGCAAGTCCGCGAAGCGGGTGAACCGTTCCGGGCCGTCGTGCAGTCGCTGCATGTCTCCGGACCGGACACGGTATGGGCCGGCTCCGAACGCGGCGTATTCGTCATTGAAGGCGGCGTGTTACGCCGCGCGGCTGGCCCTGTGGTCCCGACCTTTCAACCCGTGATTCGTGACGATCCCGCCGGTAACACCTGGTACGCGCTGGGCAACGCCATCTTTCAGAACGAACGCTTCGTCGTTCACGCCGGTGAAGCCAGCTCGGAGGGGTCAGGGCCACCTCCCTACGTGACCAGCATGACGTGGGATCACGAGGGGAGTTTGTGGATCGCGACGAATCGCGCCGGCATGCACCGTCTGAAGCCATCCCTGTTCACCGTCTACAGCGAACCCGAAGGCGTCTCGTTCCGCAACATCTACGCGATCGCGGAAGACCGTGACGGTGCGCTGTTGTTTGGCACCTTCGGTCGCGGCGTCAGCCGGTTGAGCAACGGGCGAATCGAGAATTATCCGCTCATCGAGGGGTCGTCGATCCTGACCCAAGCGATCATGGAGGATCGGGAGGGTCGGCTGTGGATCGGCTCCTACTTCGGGCTCGTGACCTGCGACAATCCGCCGCGATCCTGTGACTTTGCCGGGCCGGGCGTGATCCCGCAGTACGTACCGGTGCGAGCGATCCACCAGGATCGGAGCGGTAGCATCTGGGTGGCGAGCGAGGCCGGACTGTACCGCTTCCGTAATAGCAATTGGGGTCGATTCGATGTTGCTGATGGTGCGCCGTCGGCGTGGGTGCGTTCGATCGAGGAGAGTGCGGATGGAACGCTTTGGATGGCCACGCAGGGCGGAGGCATCGTCGGCTATCGGGGTGGTCGCTTCTCGCACATTACCGAGGCGGACGGCCTGCCGAGCAATCTGACCCGGTCCATTTACGAGGACGCCGATGGTGTGCTCTGGATCGGCACGGAAGGTCGCGGCTTGGCCAGAGTCGTGCTGGACTCGGCGGGCGCCGGCCCGCACGTCACGGTATATCGCGATCGCGACGGCCTGTTCGACGAAGTCATCCACCGCATCCTACCGGACGACTTCGGGCGGCTCTGGATGAGCACGAACCGCGGCATCTTCTGGGTGCGGCGTGAGGAGCTGAACGCCTTCGCACGCGGCGAGGTCTCGCGGATCCACTCGACGGCCTACACCGAGCGGGACGGGCTGCGGAACCGGGAGGCGAACGGCGGCAGTCATCCGGCGGGGATCCGGGCCCGCGACGGGCGCCTCTGGTTCCCCACGCAGGACGGCGCCGTCGTCGTCGATCCCGCGCGGACCCGGCGCAACGATGCACCACCGCCCGTGGTGATCGAGGACGTGATCGCAGGCGACTCGGTGCTGGGCGCGGCCGACGAGCCGCTGAACCTTCCGCGCGGTGTGCGCGACTTCGAGATCGCCTATACGGCGCTCAGCCTGATGGCACCTGAGAACGTTCGATTCCGCTACCGGCTCGTCGGGCTGAACGAGGATTGGGTCGATGTCGGCGGCCGGCGATCCGCCTTCTACACGAACCTCTCGCCCGGGCGCTACCGGTTTCATGTCATCGCCAGCAACAATGACGGCGTCTGGAACGAGGAAGGCGCATCGCTGGCGATCACGGTGCCGGCGTATTTCTGGGAAACACCGCTCTGGTACGCGGCGTTGCTGGTGACGTTCGCGCTGATGGTCTTTGGCGCGATTCGCTGGCGGCTGCGAGCGATGCAGACACGCGAACGATGGCTGACGGATCTGGTCGAAGAGCGGACCGTCGAAGTTCGGGCACGTGACGCGCAGCTGCTTCGGCAGAATCGCGTGCTGGAAGCCCAAGCAGCACGGCTGAAGGAGCTCGACATCGCGAAGTCGCGATTCTTCGCCAACATCTCCCATGAGTTCCGCACACCCCTGACGTTGACGATCGGCCCGGTGGAGGACGTCCGCGATGGGCTGCACGGCGCCATCAGCGAGAGGGGTGCCCGTCAGCTCGACCTGGCGGTCCGGAACGCCCGCCGCCTGCTTCGTCTCATCAACCAGATTCTCGATGTGGCCCGGCTCGAGGCGGGCCGTACGCAGCTGGCCGCGCGGGAGTCCGACATCGTCGGGTTCGTGCGCAGTCAGACGGCCAGCTTCGCGCCGGCCGCGGAACGGAAGCGCATCAAGCTCGAGCTGACGCTCCCGGCTTTGCAGGTTGCCGCGTGGTTCGACCCGGACCTCCTCGAGAAGGTGCTCGCCAACCTGCTCGCGAATGCGATCAAGTTCACGCCCGACACCGGATCGGTCTGGATCGGCGTCCAGGTCGGCCACGCTGAGCCCGGTGATGGCCAGGATCCTTCTTTCGTCGACATCACCGTGCGCGATTCGGGTCCCGGCATTGCCCCGGAGCATCACGAGCGTGTGTTCGATCGCTTCTACCGCGTGGACGATCCGGAGGGCCGGCTGCAGCTTGGCACGGGAATCGGGCTCTCCCTGGCCCGTGAGCTGACCGAACTGCACGGTGGCAGCATCACGTTGCGCAGCGAAGCGGGTCGCGGCGCCGAGTTCACCATTCGCCTGCCGCTCGGCCGGGCACATCTGCGTGACGACCAGATCGCCCAGAACCTCTCGCACACCGGAGCCGCCGAGCCCGAAACTGCCGCGGACGACTACTTCGAGACGATC
>JBFJPA010000288.1:0-6442 GCA_041617355.1 Longimicrobiales bacterium | reverse complement strand
GAGGAGTCCGCCGTCATGTGGCGCGGGCTGCTCGGGACGGACGGCAGCTTCGACGCGGTGTGGGTGGACCGCGCCAGCGGACGCGAGGTGCGGCGGGTGCCGCAGCGCGCGCGTGTCGCATGGTTCGTCCAGGAATCGTGCGGCGCCGCCGCGCCCGTGGATCTCGCGGCGCCCGGCGGCGTCGTACTGGACGAAGGGTAGGCCGGAGCGGGGCCCCCGGTGTGCCGGTTCGCGAGCAGTCGCGACGTGGCCGCAGCTATCGATGGAGCCCGAAGCTGTGCTCGTCCGCCTGGCGCAGGCGCTCACTCCGCGCTGATCGGCCGACGCGCCCTCGGCCACTGGACGTGCGCACGCCGATCCCGTCACTTGAGGCGAACCCTTCCCCTCACCGCCGAGGCAGCCATGCGCATCGCTTCCCCGCTCCTTGCCGTCGCCTTCCTGGTGAGCGTGGCGCCCCTGTCCGCTCAGCAGTCGTTGCCCGCCAGCGGGGATCGCGCGAACGAACGCCTCGCCGCATCGCCGCGGCAGGCCGAATGGGTGGTGATCCGCGCAGGCGAGGACAGCGTGCGCGCGTGGGTGGTGTATCCGGAGCGGCGCGAGGGTGCGGGCGTCGTCGTCGCGGTGCACGACAACCGCGGCATGTCGAACTGGATCCGCGCCGTGGCCGACCAGCTCGCCGCGGATGGCTTCATCGCGATCGCGCCCGACATGTTGTCCATGCTCGACGTCCCTCGCCGGCCGGACGGCGAGTCCGAGCCGGATGCCGTGCGCGCGCAGATCGGCCAGGTCGACCAGGCGATACGCGACCGCTTCATCCAGGCGGCGGGTGAATGGGGCACTCGCCTGCCGGGCACTTCGTCGAAGTACGGCATCGTCGGCTTCTGTTGGGGCGGTTCAACCGTGTTCGCACACGCCGTCGCGGCACCCGCCGCACTCGGCGCCGTCGTCGTCTATTACGGCGGCTCGCCCTCGCCCGACCGGCTGGGCTCCGTGCGCGCACCCATCCTCGGCCTCTACGGCGAGGACGATGCACGCGTGAACCAGACGGTGCCACCCGCCGAGACCGCGCTGAAAGCGGCGGGACGCACCTTCGAGTCGCACTTCTTCACCGGCGCCGGCCACGGCTTCACACGTTCGCAAGAGGATCGCGATGGCGCGAATCGAAGGGCCGTCGAGCAGGCGTGGCCGATGACGGTGCGCTGGTTCCGCACGCACCTGGCAAACTGAGCGACGCGATCCGGACCGTCAGCGATTGTCACGGCGGTCGAGCGCACGAGCATGAAGACGTTGCGGCGTCAGCCGACGAGGGTGGATGACTGACCCGGTGCGGATGCCGCCACGAGTGCTTCGCGCGCGAGGGCGCACGCGACCGCTTGACGGCGACGCGCCGATTCGCTTTCGTGGGACACGCGATCTTCCCGTGCCCGAGGGCAACCGTGACGCTCCGGCGTCTTTTTTCTTATCTGCTCGTAACTCTTGCGCTCCTCGGGGCCGGCTCCGGGGTCCGTGAGGTCGCAGCTTCGCCGGACGAAACACCGGCTGCCCTCGCGGTCGGAGAGTTGTCCGCCCCCTCGCCGTTCCTCGCGGGTGCCGCGCGGACCGAAGCCGGACCTGCCGGGTTCGCGCGTGTCGGCGTGGGCGGGAGAGCAGCCCGTTCCCAGCGCGGCAACACGTCGCGCGCCGAACGGATCGCCCCGCACGACGCGGCCGAATCGCGGGTCCGTTCGTCGCTGGAATCCTTCTTTCAAGCCGTCCCCGAGCTCGCCCAGGCACGCACCGGTCAGCGGAGCGCGTGCACCACGGCACTCCCACCTCCTCTGAACGGCTGATCCATTCGCATGCGGTCGCCCGCTCGCGGGCGACCGCGGCTACGATCGCCGAGAACCGAATCCCGTCGGCGGGTGGCCCGCTGCAGGACCGAGTGGCGGGTCCGCCACCGCGGCTGCAGCAGCCGTGACGCGCGCTGTCTGAAGCGAGCGTAACGGTGGCGGGCGCGGTCAGGCCGCCGATAACTACGACCTTTCGTGCTGGAGCCAAAACCATGTACGCGCTGCTCGCGTTGCAGAGTGTTGTGACGCGTGCTCCGGGTTGGGGCGCGCTGCTGGACCCGATCTTCCTGTTCTTCGTGCTGTCGCTGGCAGTCGTAATCGCAGCCACGCTCTATCTTGCGCTGCGGCGGAGCGACGGTGCACCCATGCCTGACGTGCGTGGAGAATGAAGGGCGCGCCCACGCGACTCGGGCGGTCACGTGAGTCGCGTGGGCCGCTCCGGCCGACGCTGACGATGCACGACTCGGGAAATTCATGAGCGACCTGCCTGTCTGGATCGGTTTCAATGTTTTGGTCCTGGCCCTTCTCGCGCTGGACCTGTTCGTGTTCCACCGGGAGGCGCACGAGGTTCGCCTGCGGGAGGCGCTCGGCTGGAGCGTGTTCTGGATCGTGCTCGCGCTGCTGTTCAACATCGGCATCTATCACTACCGCGGCGCGGAGGCCGGCCTCGAGTTTCTGACGGGCTACCTGGTCGAGAAAGCACTCAGCGTCGACAACATCTTCGTCTTCGTCCTGATCTTCTCGTACTTCGGAGTACCGCCGAGATACCAGCACCGGGTGCTGTTCTGGGGCGTGCTCGGCGCGCTCGTCATGCGCGGCATCATGATCGCCGCGGGCGCGTACCTGATTCACGAGGTCCACGAGGTGATCTACGTTTTCGGCGCGTTCCTCGTGTTCTCCGGCATCCGCATGGCGACGCACAACGAAATCGCAATCGAGCCGGAGGCCAACCCGGCCATCCGATTGGTGAGACGAATCCTTCCGATCAGCAGTGTCTACCATGGACAGCGTTTCATCGTGCGGGAGCCGGTGGGACCGAACGGAGCGATTCGGTGGGTGGCCACGCCACTCCTGGTCGTGCTGCTCCTCGTGGAGACCACGGATCTGATCTTTGCCGTCGACTCGATTCCCGCCATCTTCGCGATCACGAGCGATCCGTTCATCGTCTACACGTCGAACGTGTTCGCCATCCTGGGCCTGCGGGCGCTGTATTTCCTGCTCGCCGGCGTGATCCACCGCTTCCATTATTTGAAGCTGGGTCTCGCTGTCGTGCTGGTGTTCGTCGGTGCGAAGATGCTGATCAGTGATTTCGCGAAGGTGCCGGTCGACATCTCGTTGGGCGTGATCGGAGGCGTGCTCGGAATGTCGGTCGCCGCGTCATTGCTGTGGCCGAAGAAGGCCGAGGCGAGGGCGCCAGTCCTGCGGGCACCGCTCGAGACGATGCCGCCGGATCCGGTGGTGTCGCCGCCCCTGGAGTCGGTCGGCCCGGTGGAGTGAGCGAGGAGAGGTGAGGCGGATGCGAAGGACGTTACTCACGGTCGCGGTGGTGCTGCATTCGGCCGCCGCCGCTGCCGCACAGGATCGAGGCATCACTGTTCAGGAACGGCCGGTCCTGCTGGCGCGCGCGATCCTGCCCGCCGACGCATACCAGCCGGGGCCGCCTTCGGGCGCCTTCATCGGCGCGGACAACGGGGCGACGCCGCCGTTTCGCGGCCAGCCCATCCCCGGCTTCTCGGCGATCCTGGACGCGGGCGATGGCGACTTCCTCGCCATGCCGGACAACGGCTTCGGGTCGAAGGCCAACTCGTCCGACTTCCTGCTGCGCGTCTATCGCATCCGGCCCGATTTCCGGACCGTCGCGGGCGGCACGGGCGTCGTCGACGTACTGGGCTTCGTGCAGCTGCGCGACCCGGACGGCAGGATCCCGTTCCCGCTCACGCGCCCGGATCGGCTGCTCACCGGCGCGGACTTCGATCCGGAGTCGATGCGCCGGGACGGCAACGGCGACCTCTGGTTCGGCGACGAGTTCGGCCCGTTCCTTCTGCACACCGATTCGACCGGACGAGTCCTCGAGGCGCCGTTCGCGCTGCCCGGCGTCCAGTCTCCGCAGAGTCCATATCTGCACGATCCCGGCGCGTGGACGATCCGCGCGAGTCGCGGCTTCGAAGGCATGGCCCTGGACACGGCCGGGTGGAAGCTCTACCCGGTGCTCGAAGGCGCCCTGCGTGATGATGCCGACTCGCGCCGTCGCGTCATCCACGAGTTCGACCTGCGTGCGCGCGCGTTCACCGGGCGCACATGGTCGTTTCGCGTCGACTCGCTCAGCCCGGATGCGGTGATCGGCGACTTCACGGCGCTCGACAGCCACCGCTTCCTGCTCATCGAACGGGACGATCTTCAGGGCGCGGATGCTCAGCACAAGAAGGTCTATCGCGTCGATCTCCGGCATGCCGACGGCGATGGCTTCCTGGAGAAACGGCTCATCGTGGATCTGCTCGAGATCCGCGACCCTGACGGCGTCTCTCTACCCGCGCGGCCGGGTGAGTTCGGCGTGGGCGATCCCTTTTCGTTCCCGCTCCAGTCCGTCGAGAGTCTGGAAGTGCTCGACGACGAGCGACTCCTCATCGTGAACGACAACAACTACCCGTTCAACGACGGGCGCTGGACGCGGCGCGACAGGCCCGACGACACCGAATTGATCCTCGTGCGTGTGCCGGCACTGCGGTGATCGTGCGCGCGCGGACCCCGTATGTGCATCGGGGAAACGCATCTCGGCGTTCACGCCCGCCTCGTGATCGTGTAGCCCCGCCCCGCGCAGGTGACCGAACACGTCTCACGACTTGCCTTCGATCGCCGCGAAGGACGATGTTGGCCTTGCCTTCTCGGCGCATGCCGTCGCCCTGACTCAGCCGGAGGCCTGAACGTGACTGCGCGCACAACCCGATTCCTCGCCGTTCGTTTCGCCACCGCCTGCATGGCCGGCGGGGCCAGCCTGGCATGCAGTGCACGATTGGCCGCACAGACGCCCGAGACGCTGCGGCTCCCGCTTCCCTTCGACGTCGCGACATCCCTGCACGGTCACAACGGCCGTTCGCCGGTCAACCTGTCGCCGGACGGCGAATGGATCGCGCACACGGTGGAGACCGATGAGACCGTGCCGCGCGGATCGAGCTACATGTACGCGGAGACCGGTTTCCCGTTCGCCGAAGGCAACGCGCGCATGTCCGCGACGCTCAGCCACACGCGCACGGCCGAGACGATCCAGCTCGGCAGTGCGGACGCCTCCAGCTGGGGCGCGGTCTGGTCGCCCCGTGGGGACCGCGTCGCGTTCTACTCTGACGAAGGCGGCCAGGCCGGCCTCTGGATCTGGGAGCGGGAGACGCGGCGCGCACATCGCATTCCGGACGTCATCGTGCGACCGGCGTTCGGGTTCGAGACGCCGCGCTGGTCGCCGGACGGGCAACACGTGCTCGTCAAGCTGCTTCCCGCGGGCGTGACGATCGCGCAGGCGAATGCGTATCTGCCGGTCAGCAGCGCGAGGCCCGAACCGCCGGCGATCGATCCCGACAAACCGTCCGTCACCGTGCGCCGCTCGGCCGCGGCAGAGGAAGACGCCAGCGAGGCGACGCGTGAGGAGACGCCCTCTGGCGACCCGGTCATGCAGCGGATGAACGGCTTCGCCGCCGACCTCGCGCTGATCGACGTGCTGACCGGGAGCGTCGACCGGATCGTCGAGCGTGCCGTCACGCGCATGTACGCGTTCTCACCGGACGGCCGCTCCATCGCCTACACGGTGTGGAAATCGTTCGGCGCAAACGAGCAGCAGGTCTTCTTCGAGCTACGGTTGCACGAGCTCGGGACGGGGGCCGATCGGGTCCTCGCGACCGACATTCCGTTCGGCTACGGCATCGAATGGAGCTGGTCACCGAACGGCAATGCTATCGCATACACGTCCACGGGCTCGATGGGTGATGGTGGATTCGTCGTCGTGTCGGTCCCGGACGGCACGGCCCGCAAACTCGAAAACGACGCGCCCAGCTTCGATCCGGGCGATGGCGAGATTCCGCCCATCTGGAGCGCCGACGGCACCGCGCTGTACGGCGTTGCCGGCGGTGCGCTCTGGACGGTCGATCCCGCGTCCGGACGCGCGCGCGAGGTCGGCCGTATCGATGGCTGGCGCATGCGCGGGCTGGTGACGGCGGCCTACACATCCCCGATGACGTGGTCACTCGATCGTGGTGCCACGCTGTGGGTGTTCGCACGTGAGCGGGACGGCGGGCGCTCGGGAATCTTCGCGGTCAACACCAGAACCGGCGCAACCCGATCCGTGCTGCAGGAGGCACGGTCGTACGCGTTCATCTTCAGTCACGCCGCGAGCGCCACGACGGGAGACATCGTCTTCGTCTCACGAAACCAGCAGCAGCTCGATGAGCTGTGGGCTCTGAACGTGAAGACGGGCCGGCTGCGCCAGGCAACCCGCATCAATGACGTGCTCGCACAGTATGAGCTCGGTGACGCGCGCGTAATCCACTGGCGCGGCGCCAATGGCGATTCACTCGCCGGCGCACTGCTGCTGCCTCCCGGCTACCAGCCGGGCACGCGACTGCCGCTCG
>JBFJPA010000287.1:0-6459 GCA_041617355.1 Longimicrobiales bacterium | reverse complement strand
GCCATCGATGACCTGATCGAGGCCGGTGCGACCGTCATCGACTGGATCCCGCTCGCCGTCCTCGATTCCGTCCGCGTCACGCTGTGCTCGAGCTTCCGGCGCGACCTGGAAGCGTACCTCGCGACGCTCGGGCCGAACGCACCGTACCGAACGCTTCCAGACATCATCGAGTCAGGCCGTTTCCATCCGTCGGTTGAACGGCGACTGCGAAATGCGCTGGAAGACACGACTGGCGGCGAGCCCGACCGCTGCCGCCGCTCGGCCGAAAGCCGCGTTGCGTTTCAGGCAGGCCTGCGCGACGTCATGCAGCGCTATCGCCTCGATGCGTTGATCTACCCGACCTGGTCCAACCCACCGCGGCTCGTCGGCGACCTGACCACTCCGGCCGGCGACAACAATCAGCAGCTCGCGCCGTGGTCCGGATTCCCCGCCATCACCGTGCCGATGGGATGGGTCCGTGATGGCAGCCTTCCCGCCGGTTTGCAGTTCCTCGGAGATGCCTGGTCGGAGGCTCGACTGATCGGCCTCGGCTACGCGTACGAGCAGGCCACGCGACACCGCCGGCCGCCGGCGACGGCACCCTCTCTCCCGGAGTCGCGATGAGAGCCGGCGTCACCTGCTTCGCCGCCGCGCTGCTCGCCGCGTGCGGAGGTGACCGTGGCGCGCCCGTCGTCGCGCGTGACAGCGCCGGCGTGCGCATCGTCGAGTTCGACGGGGCCGGATTGGCGAGCCTACCGATGCTTGGAGTGCACGGCTCTCCAACCACCGAGATCGGTGCTGTGGACGGACCCGGCGCCTTGTTCCAGGTGGCGGGCGCCGGCCAGTTGTCCGATGGCACCATCGTGCTCGCCAACAACGGCTCCTTCGAGCTGCGCTGGTACGGCGCCGATGGTCGCATGCTGCGCAGCACGGGCAGACAGGGCGATGGGCCCGGCGAGTTTCGGAGTGTGGAACTCGTGGCCGTGCTCACGGGTGATTCGATCCTCGCATGGGATTGGCAACAGAACCGCGTATCGTTATTCAGCGCGGACGGCACGTTCGCCCGTTCATGGACGGTGGTCGGCGATGTCGGGGTCGCTCCGGACGCGGTCGGCGCGCTCGGCGCCGACGCCCTCGTGCTCGTCCAGCGCGCGTTCACTCGAAGCGACGTGCGCACCGGCGCCGGCCGGGACTCCGTGCCCGTCGTCGTCGCACGCGCGGACGGCTCGGTGCAGCGGATCGGCGGATTCGGCGGAATCGAGGTGTACCGGGAAGTGACGGAACGCCAGTCCTCCGTATCGCTGCTGCCCTTCGGGCGGAGCGTCTACGTAACGGTTCACGGCGATCGCGTCTGGATCGGCCCGAACGACGACCTCTTCGAATTGCGTGCATACGACGGCAGCAGCGCCGCCCTGCACGTTCGCATTCGCGGCAATGCCGAGCGCAGGCGCGTGACCGACGCGGATCGCGCGGCAAACCGTCGACAATGGCTCGACCAGACACGCGCCGGTGCGGAGGCCGAGATCGAACGCCTGCTCGCCGCCATGCCGATTCCATCGCTCATGCCCGCGCACGGCCCGATCGTCGCGGCCAGCGACGGCCGGGTGTGGGTGCAGGCGCCCGTTTCACCGGCGGACACGGCACGCACCTGGACCGTGTTCGACGCGACGGGCATGCCGATCGCACGAGCCGCGACGCCCGCCAACCTCGACGTGCTGGCCATCGGAGCGGACTGGCTCCTCGGCCGCGCGCGGGATGAGCTGGGCGTCGAGCGCGTGCGGCTCTTCCAGTACCGCGAGCCGCCGCGGCGCTGAGCGCAACCTCGCCAGGCTCCTCCCGCCCGCAGCCGGCCGGCTGCACCGCAACCGCTGCGCTGCACGGTAGGAGCCGCGCCTGTTCTCACAAATCTTTATCACACAACACGATGTAGAAGTGGGCCAAACGGCCCGTCGCTTGCCTCCTAGTGCGGTCGAACCTACTCGAACGGAGGCAGGCATGACGACGGGCGTCATCACGAAGACGAATTCGCTGGCCCTGGCAGCCTTGGCCGCGGTGGCGCTGCTCGCGCCGCCGGCCGCCGGGCAGGACGGCGGCGGCGAGGCGAATGGTGCGCTGGCCGCGTGCATCACCGCGGCGGAAGCGAAGCAGGAAAACGAGGCGAAAGCACAGGCGGACCGCGCGGACAAGCTGTTCGCGGCGCTGGAATCGCAGCCGGGCAGAGCCGCCGACGCGCTGACTGGACGGGCACGGGTGCTGGCGCAATGCCGCGTTCCGTTCGCGAGCTTCATGCGTCAGGGCGCACTGGTCGAGGAGTCGATGGAGTTGGCGCGCCGCGCGCTGGCCATCGATGCAGCGCATCTCGGCGCGCGATTCATCCTCGGTGCCGACCTGTACCATATGCCGGCGTTCCTGAATCGCACGGACGAGGCGATCGCAACGTTCGAAGAGCTGATCGCCCGGCACGGCACCGTCGACGACTTCGAGGTGCGGACGTCGTACGCATGGCTCGGCGATCTGTACGAACGGGCGAAGCGGCCGGCCGATGCCGTGCGCGTGTGGCGTGCTGGGCTGGCGCGTTTCCCGGGCGATGCCTCGCTGGAGCGACGCCTGGCGAAACAGGGCGGGGAAGATCCCCCGCCCCCGGCCGCTGCGGACACGCCGCTGCCCCCCGCCTCGCCCCCGCCGATGTACGCTCTGCCACCCATCGTCGTGCAGGCCGGTGGCGTCTCCGTGGATGAACCACGCGGCGCGACACGGCTGAACCGTACCGACGTCTACACGGCGCCCGGCGGCGCAGCGGACGTGCTGCAAGTCTTCCAGACGATGCCGGGCGTGACGCGCGCGCGGGACGGCAGCGATCTCTACGTGCGGGGCGGCTCGCCGGCGGAGTCGCCCGTGTACGTCAACGGTGCGCGACTGCTGCACGCGGGAACATTCGAGTCGCTGAACGGCAGCGTGTTCGGCGTGCTCGATCCCGCGGTGATGCGGCGAGCCTACTTTTCGAGTGGTGGCTTCGGCGCACGGTATGGCAACGCGCTTTCGGGCGTCGTCGATGTCGAGCTGGAGGGCCGGCCGGCCGTGTTCGGCTGGCGAGCCGGCGCCAACCTCACGTCGCTCTCCGGCACGGCACGGGTTCCGCTCGGTTCCCGTACGGGCGCCTGGTCGAGTGTCTCGCTCACCGATGTCTCCGCGCTGATTTGGATGCAGGACCGGTCTACGGATTTCGCGCGTGCGCCCCGCGCATACAAAGCGCTGGGCGGATTCGAAACGGAGCCTGCGCGCGGTTGGACGGTGGGCGCGAGCGTTCTCACCGAAGGCGATGCGACGGACGTGAACGCCGATGCGTTCGGCTATCGCGGCACCCTGCACGCGGCGGGCGCGACGCGACTGGCTGCGTTGTCGGCGCGGCGCCTCGCGAACGAAGGACGGAGCTCGCTGCGAACCACCGCGTCGGTCTCCGAACGCACGACGGACTTTCGATTCGGCGTGCTGGACCGGGGGCGATCCGATCGCGCCATCGCGCTGCGCACCGAGGCCGAAATGTCGGCCGGAACGCCGTTCACGGTCCGCGCCGGCGCCGAGGCATCCGCGCTGTCGCTGCGCGAAGCGGGCCGCGTGCCCGCCACGCCCGCGCTCGCGCCGGGGTCATCCGTCACGCCACTCGACTCGCGCGACGAGACGAGCCACGTGGGCGCGTTCCTGGAAGGTGAGGTGCGCGTGCTCGACGACGTCGCCGTCGTGGCCGGCGCGCGTGTCGACCGCCTGCCCGGCGAATCGGCCTGGACCGTCGACCCGCGGGCCGCGATCGCCTGGCGAAGTGGAGATTGGACGGTCCGGGCCGGGACCGGCATCTTCCGGCAGGGCCGCTGGCGCATCGGCTACGAATTGCCCGGTGGATCGCCCGCCGGCGTGCCCACGCAAGCCCGTCATGCGGTCGCCGGCGTGCAGCGCGAGGGCACGCTCGCATTGCGCGTGGAGGCGTATCACAAACGCTACGACGGGTACGTCGCGGATGGGCGGAGCGGACCGGCTTCGGTCGACGGAGTCGCGCGCGGCATCGACGCCCTCGTGCGCTGGCAGTCGGACGAACTCACCGGGTGGCTGACCTGGTCGCTCCTGGACGGCGAAGTCGAGCTGGAGAGCGGGGAGCGTGTGCCGTCTGATGTCGCCGTCACGCACTCGGTGACCGCCGTCGCCCGTCGGCCGATCGGTGACGGCTGGGAGCTGGGAACGACACTGCGGTACGCTACGGGCCGTCCGTACACACCCGTCATCGGCGTTCGTGACAACGGGCGCGGGCCCGAGCCGATGTACGGCGACGTCAACTCGGAACGGCTGCCCGCATACGTTCGCGCGGATGGCAGACTGTCACGTTACCTGACCCGGGAGGGCGGTCTCTTCGTGTTCTACCTCGAGGCGCTGAATCTGCTCGACCGACGCAACGTCATGGCGTATGCATGGAACGCCGATGGCGACGCGCGGCGCCCGGTGCACGCGTTCTTCTCGTATCGCACGCTGGTGCTGGGCGTGGAAGCGCAGTTCTGATGCATCCCGGCCTTTTTGCGGCGCAGCAATGAACGACGGCGTGGCGGTCTCTGCGCTCGTGCCGGTCTTCGTTGCCGGCGCCGTCTGCTTCGCGGCGATCGCGTTCCGGCTGCTCGTGCCACACAATCGGGAAATGCGCTGGTTCACGGCGTTCAACGCCGCCCTGTTCGTGTGGCTCGTGTCTCAGGCCGCATCGGCGCTCGGCCTTGCCCGCGAATTCGTCGATGTGACGTGGACGCTCTCGGTCCACCTCATGCCGGCCCTGTTCCTGACCATGGCCTGGATCCAACTGCGGCCCGCGCTCCCGTTGCCGTATGCCCTGACGCTCGTCGTGCTCGGCATCGCCTTCGGTTTGCTGATGGTCACGATGGAAGGGCGCGCGACCGCACTGCCGATCGGTGCACTCGCGACCGCTTGGCAGAGTATCGGTTGGTTCGCCGGCGCCGGATTGCTGCTCTGGGCGGAGCGGCGGCGTCGTCGCGAGGTGAAGGGGCCGCTCAGCGGTGGCACGCGCACGCTGGTCATCGTGCTGACGACGGTTGCGCCCTTCGCCGTCGTCGCCGGTTCGCTCGTCGGCGGTTACCGATTCTTCGTCGTCGGATTGCCGTTGATCGTGCTGGCAACCTACGTCGCGCTGCTCTTGGGCGTCGCGCGGCTGCGTTTCTACGACGTGGAAGTGAGAGTCGCGCGGAGCGGCGAGATCGCGGCGGGCGCGGCCGAGATGGCTCGCCTGGCGGCACTCGGCGAGCTGGCCGCCTCGTTCGCGCACGAGGTGCGGAACCCGCTCACCGGCGTGCGCTCGCTCGCTCCGCGCCTGGCCGAAGACGACATCGCCGATGACAGCCGTCGCCGATACGCCGCCGTGATTCTCGAGGAAACGGGTCGGATCGACCGCATTGTCGAGCACGTGCTCAGCCTGGGCCGGCGGGGCGGCCGTGTGGAAACGGGTTCCGGTCCGACCGAGTTGGATGCGCTATTCGACGACCTGAGGCTGCTCGTGGCGAGCCGCGCGCAGCGCGCCGGTGTGCGCATTGAGACCGAGGCGTCCGGCCTCAGCGCCGCCGCACGCCGCGACCTCATCGCGCAGGCCCTGCTCAACCTGTTGCTGAACGCCATCGCGCACACACCGCGGAACGGGCGGGTCACCCTGGCGGCGCGTTCCGACGGCTCGAGCGTCATCGTGTCCGTGAGCGACCAGGGACCGGGCGTGCCACGCGAGGAGCGCGAGCGAATCTTCGAGCCGTTCTATTCATCGCGCCCCGATGGCGCCGGTCTCGGCCTGTCGGTCGTTCGTACGGTGGCGCGCGAGTCCGGCTGGCGAGTCGACGTGGACGATGCGCCCGACGGCGGCGCTTGCTTCCGACTTTGCATTCCACTTGATGCGAAGGGCGCACGCCGGCCCGTCGCGCCGGTGCGAGGGGAAGCATGAGGATTCTCGTCGTCGACGACGAGCCGGCGATCCGCTTCTCGCTCGTCGAGCTGCTCGAGGCGGAGGGACACCAGACGCGCGCCGCCGAGCACGCGCCCGCCGCCCTCGCCGAGCTGGAAGGGGCGGGCGCGGATCTGGTCCTCTCCGACCTGCTCATGCCCGCCATGGACGGCATGCAGTTGCTCGAGGAAATACGACAGCGATACCCGGACACGATCTTCGTGCTGATGACGGCGCACGGGGATGAGCGCACGGCGGTTCGTGCCCTGAAGTCCGGCGCGTGGGACTACCTGCCCAAGCCCTTCGACAACGAAGAAGTCCGCGCGATCGTGAGGCGTGCCCATGAAGCGCTCGCGCTGCGCGCGGAGAACGCGCGACTGAGAGAGCAGCTCAGCGATCGGCTCGGCGCCATGATCGGGAGCGCTCCCGCCATGCAGGAGGTGTATCGGGTCATTCGCCGTGTAGGTCCGACCGACGCGACCGTGTTGATCACGGGCGAGAGCGGG
>JBFJPA010000286.1:0-6470 GCA_041617355.1 Longimicrobiales bacterium | reverse complement strand
GGTTCACGTCGCCCAGTCCGCGCCGTTGGGCCAGACGCTGTCGGAGCTGACGGCCGCGGAGTTGGTCTCGACGTTCGTGGAAGGCCGGCCCGTCGAGCGCGGCCCGCTGCAGCGCGTGCTGAACGCGGCGGCGTACGCGCTGCCGCCGCTACCGAACCTGTTCTTCACGCGCGATGCCGCGATGGTGGTGGGCGAGGGTGTGGTGATCGGGTCGATGCGGTACAACGTGCGGTGGACGGAAGAGGTGCTCATGAAGACGCTCTTCCAATTCCATCCGTTGCTGGGCAACGGCGGTCTGATTTACGACGGCAGCGAAGAGCGCCGCGCCGGCTACACGATCGAGGGCGGGGATCTGCACGTGTTGCGAGAGGACGTGGCGCTGTTGGGACTGTCGGAGCGATCGAGTCCTGCCGCGTTCGACGCGATGGCGGAGCGGCTCGTCCACGAGCAGGGCATCACGGACGTGTTCGTCGTCGTGCTGCCGGTCGACCGCGCCATGATCCACCTCGATATGATCTTCACCATGGTGGACCGCGAGCATTGCGTCGTATTTCCGCCGTCGTTCGTGGGCCCGACGCGTTGTCCCGTGCTGCACTACCATGCGGGCCGCGACGGGATGCGAGAGGTGCCGAACCTGTTTGCCGGGCTGCGCACCGTCGACCTGCCGCTGGAGCCGATCTTCTGCGGGGGCGATGACCGCACCTTCCAGGAACGTGAGCAGTGGTCGAGCGGCTGCAACTTCGTGGCGCTGCGCCCGGGCCTGGTCCTGGGGTACTCGCGAAACGAACGGACGTACCGTGAAATGGAGCGTCAAGCGGGATACCGAATCGTGCGGGCGCTCGATTTCCTGACGGGCGCGGCTTCGATCGAAGAAGACGAACGTGCGGCCATCATCTTCGAGGGCTCCGAGCTGGTGCGCGGCGGCGGCGGTGCACGCTGCATGACGATGCCGTTCCTGCGGGACGACGTGGCGTGAAGCCGCGACGGGATCCCGCGAAGGCCCTGCCGTCCGCGTTACAGGTAGACGCGAGCCGGCGGTCCGCCGAAGGGATCCGCATCTCGCTGCCGGGCCGGGGCGGCACGCCGGTAACGCCGGCCGCGTTGCGTGCGGCGCTACTGCGCGCACGGCCCGCGACGCCGCGCATTCGGGAACGCCCGCACACGCGATACGGCGCCGGCTGGGCGGGTCCGCCCGACCTCGCCCTGCCCGGCACCGATGCGCTCCGCTACCTCGAATACGTCGTCGTCGATGTCGAAACGACGGGCGGTGCCTGTGAGCGTGGCCACCGCATCACTGAAGTGTGCGCCGTCCGCGTGCGCGGCGATGGCTCCGTCGTCGACGAATTCGCCTCGCTCGTGAATCCCGAGCGGCCCATTCCGCCTGCCATCACGGCGTTGACGCGCATCACGCCGGAGATGGCGCTGGCCGCGCCGCGCTTCGTCGAGATCGCGCCGGCGCTGCGCCGCTTCCTGGAGGGCTCCGTCTTCGTCGCGCACAACGCTGCATTCGACTGGCGTTTCGTGTCGCACGAACTGCTCCGCGCCGGGCACGACCCGCTCTATGCACGTGTGCTCTGCACGGTTCGTCTGGCGCGCCGCGTCGTGCCGGAGGTGTCACGCCGCTCGCTCGACGCTCTGTCGTGGTACTTCGGCGTCGAGAACGAGGCACGGCACCGAGCCTTCGGCGATGCGCGCACGACGGCGCTGATCTTCCGACGGTTGCTCGACCGGATCGAGGACCGGGAGATCGCGAGCTGGGCCGAGCTGGAGAAGCTGCTCCGCAAACGGGCACCGCGCCGCAAGCGCCGAGCCTCACCACAACCCGTACAGGATCCCTGATGCCCGATACGACGACGGACCAGCCCCTCGTCCTGACACGCAATCTCGGGTCCCTTCGCATTCATGCGCTCGACGCCGGCGGCCAGCGTCTCGATGGCGGCGCCATGTTCGGCGTCGTGCCCAAGCCGCTATGGGAAAAACGCATCCAGCCCGACACGCGCAACCGCATCCCGCTCGCCATGCGCTGCCTTCTGGTCGAAACGCCAAACGCACTCGTGCTCATCGACAACGGCGCCGGCAACAAGGAGTCCGAGAAGTTCCGCGACATTTACGGCATCGAGAACGACTCCACGGAAGGGCGACCGACACGTCTCGAGGACGCGCTCGCCGCCGCCGGCTTTTCCGCTGATGACATCGAGATCGTCATCGACACGCACCTCCACTTCGATCACGCCGGCGGCAACACCCGCGTCGACGCCGAGGGCCGCGTGCAGCTCGCGTTTCCGCGTGCCCGCTATGTCGTACAACGCGGCGAGCTCGCGTTCGCGCGCCTCGACAACGAGCGGATTCGCGCCAGCTACCTGCCGCACAACTTCGATCCGGTCGAAGAGGCCGGCCGGCTGGAGCTGGTCATCGGTGAGGTCGAGGTCGTGCCGGGCATCCGCGTGCGCCGTACACCGGGCCACACGCCGCACCACCAGTCCGTGCTCGTCAGCTCCGGCGGCGAGACGGCGTGCTTTCTGGCCGACGTCATCCCCACGTCGGCGCACCTGCCGTTGCCGTGGATCATGGGTTACGACGTCGAGCCGCTGGTCACGCTCGAATCGAAGCGCGCCTTGCTCGCGCAGGCGCGGGAAGAAGAGTGGCTGCTCATCTTCGAGCACGATCCGGAGATCGCCTGGGGACGGCTGGATCCACACCAGGAGCGGCCGATGCTGCTTCCCTGACGGCTCCGCGTAGAGGGTTGACGGCGAGGGCGAGGGGCGAGGGTGATAACGGAGGAGGTCGTCGGTTTTTGGTGGGTACGGCGACCCGTCCGCCGGTGTCGCAGTGTCCGTGGTCGATGGGCGTTCTCCGCAGTGAAAGCGGGGGCGTGCGCGGCGTGGGAACTTCAACGTTGACAAGCAGATTGAAGGCCCCGTCAGGGGGTGCTCCCGCTCTCTAGACCGGGGGACGGGGGGCGGGTATCTTACGCCGGCTCCGGACGGGTTGGGGCGAGAGCGACAGCGAGACTCCAGGCGACGCAGGACGCAATGATTGCATTCGATAAAGAACGGACCGCGGTGATCGTGGGCGCGGCGCGCACGCCGATCGGGCGGTTCCTGGGCGCGCTGGCCGGAGTGCCGGCGCCCGAGTTGGCGGCGACGGCGATTCGGTCGGCCGTGAAGCAAGCGGGGATCAACGGCGCGGACGTGGACGACGTGATCCTCGGCAACGTCGTGTCGGGCGGCCTGGGCCAGGCGCCGGCGCGACAGGCGGCCCAGCGGGCTGGGCTTCCGGACAATGTCGGCGCCATGGGCGTGAGCCGGGTTTGCGGTTCCGGCCTGCAGGCGGTGATGCTGGCGGCCCAGGCGATCCGTGCCGGCGATGCCAAACTGATCGTGGCCGGCGGCATGGAGTCGATGTCGGGCGCGCCGCATTACCTGTTCGGGATGCGCGGCGGCGTCAAGTTCGGCCACCAGCAGCTTGTGGATGGCGTGATCCACGACGGCCTGTGGTGTGGGTTTCACGACTGTCACATGGGCGGGCACGCCGAATACACGGCGTGGAAGGCGAAGATCTCGCGCCAGGATGCCGATGCGTTCGCGTTGGCGTCACATGAAAAGGCGATCGCCGCGATGGATGGTGGCTGCTTCAAGGAAGAGATCGCGCCGGTCGAGCTGAAGAGTCGCAAAGGAACGACGCTCGTCGATACGGATGAGCCGCCTCGCCGCGACACGTCGCTGGAGGCGCTGGCGGCATTGCGGCCGGCGTTCGTGGCCGACAAGCCGGAGCAGGTGACCGATCCAGTCGTGACGGCGGGCAACTCGCCGGGCCTGAACGATGGCGGCGCCGCCGTCATTGTGGCCAGCGAGGCGTATGCGCAGGCGCACGGTCTGCGCGTCCTGGCGCGCGTCAACGCCTATGCGAACGGCGCCGTCGCGCCGCAGGAGCTCTTCTTTGCCCCGGTTCGTGCCGTGCGGAAGCTGATGGAACGGGAAGGCACGACGATCGGCGACTACGATCTGATCGAGGCGAACGAGGCGTTCGCCGTGCAGGCTCTGGCGGACGGACGGGAGTTGGGCTGGGACTGGGATCGTGTCAACGTGAACGGCGGCGCGATCGCGCTGGGGCACCCCATCGGCGCCAGCGGCTCGCGCATTCTCGTCACGTTGCTGCATGCGTTGCAGCAGCGCGACGGAACGAAGGGCCTGGCCACGCTGTGTCTCGGTGGAGGTGACGCGGTGGCGCTCTCGGTGGAAAGGGTGTGAGGATGTCGAACGGATTCGCAGAGGCGAAGCGCGGCGGGATCGCCGACGTGCTGACGGCGCCGCGGGCGCGTCAGACCGCAGGCGTCCTCACGTTCACGCTGCTGACCGCGCTGGGTGCGTACGCAGAGGTTCGACTGCCCGGTCTGGTCGTGCCCGTGACGCTGCAGACGCTCGTCGTCTCGCTTGCCGGCGTGCTTCTGGGAGCGCGCCTCGGCGCGATCTCGCAGACGATGTATCTCCTGGCGGGCGCTCTCGGGGCGCCCGTTTTCGCGGGAGGCGCCGCCGGCATCGGACATCTGATGGGGCCGACGGGCGGCTACCTGCTCGCGTTTCCGCTGGCCGCCGCCGTGACCGGCTGGCTGACGGCCGGTGCGTTGACCGCGCCGGGCGTCTTGAACGTGTTGCGCGTCGGGCTCGGCATTCTGCTTGGAACGGGTGTCATCTTCGTCGGCGGCGCTGCACAACTCGCGTTGCTGGTGGGCGACCCGGTCCGCGCGGTTCAGGTGGGGGTGCTGCCGTTCCTGCTGGGCGATGTGCTGAAGACGGTCGCAGCCACGATGATCGCGCGGCGGTTCGGGAGCCGGGCGCGCTCGCTGTTCTAACGCGAAGCGGTGACAAGCGGTGCGTCCGCCGCGGGACGGTCAGCGGCCGCGATCGGTCGCCTCGCTGCATTCGTCGCGGCGTTCCTCGCCATCGGGATCGTCGGGCAGGTTGGCGTCGGTGTGCTGTTCCCGAGCTGGGCGGAATCGCTGCTCGTGTCCACGGCGACGACCGCCGTGGCCGCGACGCTCGCCGGGATCGCGCTGCTGCGGCTGCTGGATGGCAGACCTGCCGGCGCGCTCGGCATCGCTTGGACCCGCCGGACTCCGGCGGAGCTGGGCATGGGGCTCGGCCTCGGGATCGCCGCGATTGCGGCTGCGGTCGCGGCGCTTGCCGCCGTCGGGTTCCTGCGCTACGCACCAGAACCCGGCACCTGGGCCGGCTGGACCGCGGCCATCGGGCGCGACTTCGCTGTGTTCGCGGTCGCGGCCTACGCCGAAGAGGCGATGTTCCGGGGATACGGCTACCAGGCGCTGGTGCGGGGATTCGGAGCCGTGCCCGCCACGTTGTTCGCAAGTGGTGCGTTCGCGTTGGCGCACGCCGGCAACCCGAACGTCGGGACGTTCGCGTTACTGAACATCTTCGTCGCCGGCGTCCTGCTCTCGGCCGCCTACTTGCGCACGCTGAGCCTGTGGTTCGCGACGGCCGTACACCTCGGTTGGAACTGGGGAATGGCGTCGCTGCTGGATCTGCCGGTGAGTGGGATCACGCTGTTCGAGACCCCGCTCTACGAGCCCGTCATGCGCGGGCCCGAGTGGATCACCGGCGGCGCGTTCGGACCCGAGGCCGGAATCATCGGGACGCTCGCGTTCGGCGGTGCGTTGCTGACGACATTGAAATGGCGGGCGGTGGCGCCGGATCCGGCGATGCAGGCGCTGCGCCCGCTGGTGGAGGATCGTTGGGTGAGGCCGTGACGGGGCGTGTTCCGGTTGCCGTACTGGGCGCCGGCACGATGGGGAACGGCATCGCGCACGTGTTCGCACAACACGGGCACGCGGTGACCTTGATCGATGTCGCGGCCGATCCGCTGAACGCAGCGCTGGCCACGATCGGCGCGAATCTCGAGCGCCAGGTGCGCAAGGGCGCGATCGACGCCGCCGCGCGCGACGAGACGCTCGCGCGCGTCAAAACGTCGACCGCGCGTTCCGCCGCGGCGGAGGCGGCCCTGATCGTCGAGGCCGTGCCCGAATCGGAGTCGCTCAAGGCCGAGGTGTTCCGGGAGCTCGACGGCATCGCACCCGACGCGATCCTCGCCTCCAACACGTCCTCGATTTCGATCACCGCCATCGCTCGCCACGTCTCGCGCCCCGACCGCGTGATCGGCATGCATTTCATGAATCCGGTGCCGGTCATGAAGCTGGTCGAAGTGATCCGCGGGCTGCAGACGTCGGACGAGACGACGGCCGCCGTGATGGAGCTGGCGCGGGCGCTCGACAAGACGCCTGTCGAAGTGAACGACTTCGCCGGCTTCGTTTCGAATCGCGTGCTCATGCCGATGATCAACGAGGCAATCTTCTGTCTGATGGAAGGAGTGGCCGAGGCGGACGCGATCGACACGGTCATGAAACTGGGCATGAACCATCCACTCGGGCCGCTCGCGCTCGCGGATCTGATCGGACT
>JBFJPA010000285.1:0-6478 GCA_041617355.1 Longimicrobiales bacterium | reverse complement strand
GGCATGTTCACCGACGAGTTCCATTTGTCCGGCACGTTCCCGACGAGCAACGAGGTGGATCGCCGCAACGTCGATGAGCGTAACGGCACGATGACCGGGCAGTACCGTCAGTTGCACCGGGCCCGCGTGGCGGCGGAGAACGCGGCGGACGCACTCGCCGAGTTCGCAGCCTCGGGCGATTCCCGGGTGGCGGAACTGCTAAGCCTGGCCGGATTCACGTATGTCATGTTCGGCGAGAACTACTGCTCCGGCGTGCCGTACGGCTCGACACCACGCACGGGCGAGCCGGTCGAGGGTCAGCCGACGACGTCAGTGGAGACGTTCAATCTGGCGGTAGCCCGGTTCGACGCGGCGTTGGCCGCGACGGCGGGCAGCAGCGCGCAGCAGAACCTCGCGCGAGTCGGCAAGGCGCGCGCGCTGCTCAACCTGGGTCGGTACGACGATGCCGCGGCTGCGGTATCGGGTGTGCCGACCGATTTCGAGTACCAGGTCCGCAGCAAGGGCGGTGGTGCATTCAACCAGCGCAACGCGATCTACGAGCTGAACAGCTCGCAGCGCCGCTGGTCCGTGTCCGAAGGCGAAGGCGGCAACGGCATCGCGTTCCGGTCGCTCAACGATCCGCGCGTGCAGTGGACACGCCGGGGCTCGGCGGTGGGGTTCGACGAAGAAACGCCGCTCTTCGAGCAGCTGAAGTACGACTCGTGGGATTCGGATGTGGTCCTGGCCAGCGGCATCGAGGCCCGTCTGATCGAGGCCGAAGCGATGCTGCGAGGCGGCAACGCGGCCGGCGCGCTGGGCATGCTGAACACGCTGCGCAGCCGCATCAACCTGCCACCACTGGCTGATGCGGGCACGCCGAATGCGCGCGTCGACCAGCTGTTCGATGAAAAGGCGCTCTGGCTCTACGCGACCGCGCACCGCCTCGGCGACCTGCGCCGCCTCGTTCGGCAATACAGCCGGGACGCCGCCAGTGTGTTCCCGACCGGACCCTTCTTCAAGGGCGGGTCCTACGGGTCCGACGTGAACTTCATCATCCCGTTCGTGGAGCGGGAGAACCCCAACTTCAACGGTTGTCTGGATCGTAACCCGTGATTCAACCACCAGAGGGCACGGAGGGCCACAGAGAATCAGCTCTGTGGCCCTCCGTGCGTTCTGTGATTGAGTGAATACGGGAAGTCAGGCCCCGCCCTTCGTATCGATCAGGATCACACCGTCCGTAGCGCCCGTGCCGTAATACGTGGTCGCGTCGATCCCGTTCAGCACCCGGATCCGCGTAATCTCGCGGGCCGGCATTTTCTCGAGCACGAGAAGGTCTGTCACCCGCACATTGTCGACGAGAATGGGCATGTCCTCTAGGAGGTGGACTGTCGAGGCCCCGCGACGACGGATCCGCTGCGGATTGCCATAGCCGTCTTCGGTGAACTGTGCGTTCCGGACCAGCAGCAGCAGCGCATCCCACGCGGAGGACGCGCCGGAGGCTTCGATCATGGCCGCCGTAATGACACGCGTGCGAGAACCATCGGGCGCGTCCGCCGGTCTGGCCCGCACGCCGCTGCACGCACTCGCTGTCGCGGCGAGTGTGATGGCGAGAAAGGAACCGGTGAGGACCGTAGTTCGAGATCGCATGAGCATGGCCGCGCCTCCCGCGGGGGCTGCGCATCCGAGCGCAGGAAGAGTCTACCCGTTTCTCACACCTGAGCCGAGACCCGGTTCCGATCCCGCGCGGTAGCCTGCGTCTATGACGACCGATTCATGAACTCCTGCAGGTTCGAACGATAACCACGGCTACTGGTGAGGCGGTGGCCGTTGCGCAGGATGACGACGTAGTCGCCCTGGAAAAGCGGCTCGAGCTCGGCGATCGCGTCGGTGTTCACGATGGTCGACCGGTGGATCCGGATGAAGTGTGCAGGATCCAGCTTGGTTTCGAGGCTGCTCATGGTCTCGCGCATCAGGTGCGACCGCTCCTTGGTGTGCAGCCGGGCGTAGTTGCCCTCTGCGCTGATCCACTCGATGTCTTCGGTCCGCAGGAAGATGATCTTGCCGCCGGACTTGACGGCGAGCCGTTCAATGTGGCGGGGCCGGCGCAGGTCTTCGAGCAGGTCTGTCAGGCGCCGATCGAGTGAGCCGGCATGATCACGCCGCAGCGTCTGACGAGCGCGGTCGACGGCATCGCGGAAGCGGTCTTCGTCGAACGGCTTGAGCAGGTAGTCGAGCGCGTGGGCATCGAAGGCCTGTACGGCGAACTGGTCGTAAGCGGTGACGAAGATGACCGGGGGCATGGCTTCTACGCCGATCTCCTCGATGACGCCGAGGCCGTCGAGTTCGGGCATGTTCACGTCGAGGAAGACGAGGTCTGGATCGAGGGCCTTGATGCGCTCGACGCCGGTACGGCCATCGCCGGCCTCTGCGATGATCTCGACGTCACGCTCTTCTTCCAGCAGCGAACGGAGGCGCTCTCGAGCCAACGGCTCGTCCTCGACAATGAGCGTGCGAATCTTCACGCGACCTCCTCGGGTTCGGATATTTGCGCGGTCATCGGTCGGAACGGAATGGTGATGGCGACCCGGAATCCGCCTTCGGGCGCGTTCTTGGGATCGAAGCTGAAGCGCTCGCCGTAGAGTTGCTCGAGACGGGCCCGCGTGTTGGCGAGACCCAGCCCGCCGTTGGCGGATTTGCCGTTTGCCAGGCCGGGTCCGTTATCCCAGACTTCCAGATCCAGCATGTCACGGCGGCCCCGCGCCCGGATCACCACCTGGCCGGGCGCCGCGCGCGGAGCGATGCCGTGCCGGATCGCGTTTTCGACGAGCGGCTGGAGCAGCATGTGTGGCACGCGTGCGTCCAGCACCTGCGGCTGCACCTCGGCGCGGAAATCGAGCCGATCGCCGAGCCGCGCTTTCTCGATCTCGACATAGGGCTCGAGGAATTCGAGCTCTTCCTGCAAGCTGACCTCCTGCGTGCCGCTGTAGTCGAGCGCCGCGCGCAGCAGTTGGCTCAAACGGGCCAGCATGCGGTCGGCGGCCTTCGGGTCGCGGTGCATGAGCGCACTGATCGCGTGCAGCGTGTTGAACAGGAAGTGCGGGTGCAGCTGCGTCTTCAGCAGGTGCAACTCGGCCTGCGCCAGGCGGCGGCTCAGCCGCTCGTTCTGCGCATCCCGCTGGCGCATGCGCCGGTAGTACTCCAGACCGTGGCCCACACCGACGAGCAGCCAATAGTACACGATGTTCGCCGGGAACGCGCGCGGAAACAACTCGACGAACGGCTCGATCGCCCAGCCGACGCTCCGACTCACTGCGATAGTCACGCCAATCTCGCCGAGCGAGATGACGACGCCGGCCACGACGTGCGCCAGGACCCGATTGACGCGAGGCCGCTTGTCGAGCCGGAACCGGCGCACCAGCCGAAAGACGAGCAGCGTGATGCTCGCCCAGACCGCCGCGCTGAAAAACGCTCGGGCGGCAGCTTCTTCGAAGGGAATCGTGTAGCCGAGCGCCGCGGAATACAGGATGTGCTGGCCGGTGGTCCACACACCGAAGATGGCCCACCACCCGAGGACGAGACCCAATTCCGTCCGCGTCCTGACCTTGGGCGCGACATCGACTCCCGACTCCGGGCGTGTATCCTGGTCTGTCACGAACATGCCTCCACTGCGCGACCGGACAGTACGTCATCCGGTCCGAACATATATGTCGGATTTCTGCAAGAAACAATCACACTGAGCGTGGCGCTGACACGATTCGTCGCGGAAAAGGGCCGTTTCGTCCCGGATCGTCAGCCGGCCGTCAACAACGCTCGCCGCTTGTCACAGCGTTCGACCTGCTCGCACCAGCGTGGCGACGGCGGCCAGGGCGTCCGCCGTGACGGCATGGCCTGCGGCATGGCGGACACGGTCGTGGCGGAGTCCTGCATCATCGAGGCGACGGCCCAGCGAATCGATGGCGGAGGGTGGGACCATCCGGTCGTTGTCGCCGGAGACGAGGACGAGGCGGGCATCGCGAAAGAGCGACGACGAGGGCTCGAGCTCCGGCGGCAGAGTGCCGCCCCACAACACGACGGCGTCTATGCGACGGTGTGTGTGGGCAGCCCAGCGGGCGGCCGTGGCGACGCCCTGGGAGAAGCCGAGGGCGACGACGGGCGCGTCGGCATCGACGGTCGTGGTGTGGACCGCATCCAGGTACGCGATATAGTCGTCGATCTCGTGCAGTCGATCTTCGCGGGTCATCCAGGTCGCGCCGACGGGCGAGTCGGGACCGTGTGGCGCGATGCGAGCGTCGAGATAGAAGCGGTTCAGCGCCTCCGGCGTGACGATGCGGCGTTGCGGCGAGGCAATGGCCGCGAACGCTTCCATGAAGCGGCTGGCGAGCTGGCCGTAGCCGTGGCACGCGATCCAGGTCTCGGCGGGCGGAGCGGCGCCGCCGAGCACCCAGTATCGCGCGGTTCGCGAGACGCGAAGGTGGTGCTCGGCGGGAGTCGTGTCGCTCACGGGAACAGTGGCGGCTTGCGCGTATGGAAGTCGGTCGCGTCCTGGAACGCCTTGGCCACGCGCAGCGTCTCCGCCTCGCCCCAGAGCCGGCCGACGAAGGAGAGACTGACCGGCGTGCCCTGCTCGGTAAACCCGTTGGGCAGGCAGACGGCCGGGTGGCCGGTCAGATTCGTGAGCAGCAGGACGTTGCCGCCGTAGGAGGGCGTGACGAACACGTCGACCTGTTGCATCACCTCGTGCATGGCCTGCATCACGAGCGTGCGCACGCGGTTCGCGTTAATGTACTCGACGGCCGGGATCAGGCGCGCCTGCCGGAACGAATTCGGCCAGCTGCTGCGCTCGATTTCGTTGACGCGGCCGCTGCGAGTCAGCTCATCGAAGGCAGCGGATGCCTCTGCGCTGAGGATGGCGGAGCGCAGCGGATTGAGGGGGAACTGGGACGGCGTCTCGATGGGGATCAGCTCGATGCCGAGGCCGCGCAGCACCTCGAGCGATGCGTCGTCGAAGACTTTGCGGCGCTGGTCAGCTTCGGACTCGGCTTGCTCGAACGCACTGCGGTAAAAGCCGATGCGGAGCGAGGAGAGCGGCCGCACGGCGTCCCAGTCGAACGGCACGTCGCGGGTCGTCGGATCCCTGCCATCGGCGCCATGGATCGCGGCGAAGACCAACGCACAATCATCGGCGCTCCTGCACATCGGCCCGATCTTGTCCATGCTCCACGACAGCGCCATGGCGCCGGCCCGGCTGACGCGGCCGTACGTCGGACGCAGGCCGGTCACACCGTTGCGAGTGGCTGGCGAGACGATCGAGCCGAGCGTTTCGGTGCCGATGCTGAAACCGACGCAGCCGGCGGCGGTAGCGGCGCCGGGTCCGGCGGATGATCCGCTCGAGCCCTGTTCGAGATTCCACGGGTTGTTGGTGCGGCCGCCATACCACTGGTCGCCCTGCGCGAGTGCGCCGAGCGTGAGCTTCGCGACGAGGACGGCGCCGGCTTCGTCGAGCCTGCGTACGACGGTGGCGTCGTCGTCGATCATCTGCGTTTCGTACGGCTTCGCACCGAACGTGGTCGGATAGCCGCGCGTCGCGAGCAGGTCCTTGGCGCCCCACGGCACACCGTGCAGCGGGCCCCTCCAGCGGCCCGCGGCGATCTCGCGATCCGCCTGCTCGGCCTGACGCAGCGCCCGTTCTTCGGTCAGGTTCACGACGGCCTTGAGCTGCGGATCGTAACGCTTCAGTCGGTCGAGGTACATCGCGGTCAACTCGGCAGACCGGACCTGGCGCGTGCGCAGCAGCTCGCTGAGCTGACGGATCGACGCGTAGGCCACGTCTTCGAGGTTGGACGGTCGCTCGACGCGCGGAGCAGGTCCGAGGTTTGGTGTGCGACGCTGCGTCGGGTACGGCACGCCGGGAAGCTGCGGATCGAACTGCACGGCCGGCGCCACGGCGTTGGTGAGCGGCACGGTGCGCAGTTGCTCCCACTGCTCGACGTTCTGGTTGAGGCCGCGCAGCATTTGCTCGCGCTCCTCTTCACTGAACGAGAGGCCCGCGACCTTCTCCGCGTCTGCGATCATGTCCTTGGTGACGCGTGGCTCCTGGCTCGCCTGCGCCCACAACACGCCCGGGAAGAGCGTGCCGCCGAGGCCAGTTGCGGAGAAGAAGGCGACGAACGTGCGGCGGTCGACGCCGGCGGAGAGGTCGTTCGTCGTCTGTGCGTGACCGACATCGCTCATGGCACGACTCCGTTGTGGGGTGAACGTCGGCTCCGGGTCAGAGGGGCGTACCGCTCGGTACGCGCCAGACGTCGGCCGCGCCGGCAGCCGGCGCACCGAACACGTGCGGGTGGAGCAGCGCGGCGAGGATCTCGACGCCGGCCACGACGCGAGGACCCGAACGGTTGAAGTAAGACGAGCCATCGACGACGAAGGCGCGGTCGTCGGCGACGGCCCGTGGCGCGATCGCATACAGCGCATCCGCCGTACGATCCGCCTCCGCGCGGCT
>JBFJPA010000284.1:0-6489 GCA_041617355.1 Longimicrobiales bacterium | reverse complement strand
CCCCGCCTCTATCCGACCCGCCGGGATCGCGTCAGTTCTTCGTGATGCTCAGGTCCCACAAGATGTTGTCCGTCACCACGGCCGACTGGGCGGTCAGCCCGTAGGTGCTCTTCACGATCTTGATGCTGGCGGTGAGCAGCGCCTCCGTCAGGAACGGGTTGTGGATCGCGGAGCTCGAGATCCCGCCGAGGCTGGCATTGAAGCTCGCGCCTTCCGCGATTGAGAAAATGCCATCGTTGCGGTCAAACTGATCCGCCGGTACGCGCTCGAGCAAGGCCTCGAGCTCGGCGACGAGGCCGTCGATGCGCGTCTGTGCGATCCGCATGGCCGACAGCGCGGCGTTCTGACTGCCGTGGCAGCCGCTCGCCGTGCAGGACGCGAACGTGCGGGCCTGCGTGGTCAGCGCACACGATTCGTCGCCGGTCGGAATACCCTGACCATCGACGCACGGGATCGCCTTGAACAGGTGGCCGGTCGCGCTGAAGACGTGGCCGCCCGAGGCGGCATCCGACACCGTGTACGAGTTGAGGTGGCAAGTCGCGCACAACTTCTCGTTGGCCTCGCTACCGTGTGTGCCCGCGATCTGGTTCTCGTCGTAGGCGAAGTTCGGCGGAGTCCAGCCCACCGTTCCCACCTGACCGAGCAGCAGTGGGCCCTGCGGCGAGTGCGGCCCGCGCTGTGGGTTGTCCTCGTCCGGAATTGCACGTCGCTGGTGGCACTTCATGCAGAGCTGCTTGTCGACGTTGCGGCTGTTGATCGGGAACCGCAGCTGATGCTCGTTCCCGGCACTGCCGTGTGGATCATGGCATACGGCGCACGTGATGCCGACGGCGGCGTTCGGATCATTCAGCTCGAGATACGTCGTATTGACGCCCCAAGCCGCCAGTGCGCCAATGCCGCCATGGCAGGCGTCGCAACCTGCGCGCGTGCGATACTGCGGGCGATTCGCGCCCTCGCCATGTCGAGACTGTGACCACTCTTCGACGAACGGGTGGTGCGTATCCGAGTGGCACTCGCCGCAACCGGTCGTCAGGTCGGTCGCGACCTGAATCGACGCGAGCGGAACGGTCTCGTCTTTCGGATTCGTGGCGTGCGCGAGGCCGGGACCGTGGCAGCTCTCGCACTGGACGTCCTCGTAGCGCTTGTCACGCGTGGCATCGTATCCGGCCATCCCCGTGACCGCGTTCCCCTTGTCGCCGACGGTGTGGCAGCCTTCGCAGAGCGTTTGTGCACTGCTGCTGGACTGCAGGCCCGCCCAGGCCGAGGCGTGGGCCGTCCGCGACCAGTCGCCCTGCTTCTCGACATGGCAGTTGCCACACGCCGTCAGCTTCGTCTCTTGATTGGAGTATCCGATGAAGTTCGCCGCACCAGCCGGCGGTTCCTCGAAGAGCTCCCGATCCCGATAGACGATCTTCTCATCCGTGCACGCGGAGGCGAACGACAGGACGACCGCCAGACAGCCCAGGCGGAACGCAGCCGAATGCAGCTTTCTCATGGTACTCCCTCCCTTCACCCAGGCCGGAAGGGGATTCCGGTGTCGGTCACAGCGCAGCGAACTCGCCGAACCAACCGCGTGTTGGAGTGGTTGTCCGCGGGAACGATTTCGAATCCCCTCTGGCGTGGGCCAAGCCGGAGCAACCGACGCGGGTGTGACGAAAACATGCCAGCGCCCCGGGTGTGCGGGCTGTGGGGGATCCAACCAACTCGCGGGGGAATCTCCCTACAGCCGACTGGAGATTGCGGATGCGCTGGGGCGAATGTCCCGCTACGTGGCGAAGTGCACGCGCGGCTTCGAGAACCGACGTTTGCTACTCGCCGTACCGCGGGATCGGATCCTTGTCGGGCTCCTGGAACCTCGCGCGGGCCTCATCGGAAAAGAGCAGCTCCGCGGAATAATGCGTCAGCATGATCTTCGAGTCGAGCATGATCGGGTTGCGATCGATGAAGGCGTCGGCTGAATCGGTATCGGGCGTACGCTCCATGAAGTGGCGCACGGCCATGATCCACGCGCGCGTGATCGTCTCGTGATACTTCGTGCGCTCGACGCTGTTGCAGTCGAGGAACGCGTACAGCGCGGCGCGCATCGCCTGGTGCGCCGTGTCGACGTCGTGCTCGCTCAGGTACACGTACGCGAGACGCAGGTGTGCACGGTGGTCGAAGTCGGCAGCCGGCACGTCGCAAGCTTCGAAGCGGTCGCGGAAGTCGAGGTCGGAGGGGGAGGATCGATGCGGCATGGTCGCAGTCTCGGTTGTTGTTGTGGGCCAGTCTATCGCGTCAACGTCCGGGGCCGGGCAGTGACAACGGGCGGCGCGGTGAAGGCGCGCCGCCCGTGTGCCGTCGTCAATGCTCGTCGGGGTAGAGCAGAGCCTGCGCGCGCTCCAGGACCAGGCCGATCGCCCCGACGTCGGGCGTGGGCCCGACGCGCCCGAGGGCCACGCGTACTTCGCGCAGCGCATCGCGTGCCCGCACGGCGTCGCCCGTGCCGAGGGCGGCCGACAACTGCTCGAGCCGAGACGCAATGTGCAGGGCGGACGCATCGGCGTCGAGGGCCGGCACCAGCCGGTCGACGGCATCCTCGAGCGTGGCTTCCAGGGCCAGGAGATCGGCGCCAGCGACCACAGCTCGGTGCTGAACGGTCTGTTCGACGACCGCTTCGTCACGCACCGGGTTGCTCACGTCGTCGGGCCGGCACCCGGCGACCGCGATCATCCAGCCGCTGAGCACCGGCAGGGCCAGGAGTGTCGTGGCCGGTCGCGCGCGCCGCATCAAAGTGCGTCCGTTTCCGCGACCTCCGCGTCGCGATGTATTGGTTGTCATTGAATCCCCCAATTCGGTGAGTTGGATCGGTTACTTGCGGATTGCTGTTTCCAGCGCCGTCAGACGACGGTCCAGCCCGGCGCGTTCGGCCCCTGTGGCCGCAACTTCAGCGCGCAGCGCCGCGACCTCGGCGCGCAGCGACTCGACTTCACGCAATGCCGCGCGCAGCTCCGTCGTGCGCGTTTCCAGCGCCTTCACGCCGGCGAAGGTGACACCGGCGATGTCGAGGAGACCGATCGTTGTGTCGTCGGTGCCAAGACCGAACGCGGCGCGGAAGTCCTGCGCCATCGGTCCCATGTGCTTCACGGCGGGGTCCTCGGTGCGGTAGCTCCAGGTCGTGACCGGAACGGACGCGATGCCGCGCAGCAGGTTCTCGCCATCGACGTCGGTGAAGTCCGTCTTGAGGTCGCGGCTGGATGTGCACACCCAAACGCCCGAGCCTGCGGGCATGTCGCAGCCGGTCGCGAGGCTGGCGCTGCTGCGGAAGCGGAATCCGCCGGCTGCACGCACGACGAACTCGTGGTCGCGGGCAGCCGTCACCGTTGCGCCGGAGGTTGTTGCGTCGCCGTAGACGAAGGCGCCCTGAAAGCCGTTTGTGGACGCTCGCGCGCCGAGCGCGTAGGAATTGGCTCCGCTCGCGATCACGGACGATCCCAACGCGAAGGCGCTGACTCCACTCGCGATCGAAGAGAATCCCAATGCGAAGGAGAAATCTCCGCTCGCGGTTACGTCGCGGCCGACGGCCAGGCTGTATTCACCAATGTTGGCGTCGTCCCACTGGTCGAACCGAACGAAGCCCGCCCGTACTGCGGCTTTGCGCGGGTACCACATGAACCGCAAGCCGCTGCCCGTCGCGGGGATCGATCCCTGGCCAACGGCACCTCGCGCAATGAAGCCATCGATGCTGGACATGTCGAGCCTGCCGTTTAGTGACAGCGCCCCCGCCGCGAAGCCGCCCGCAGCGTCGCGCTGGACGAGCGTGTTCGGCGTGTTCGCACTCGTGCCGCTCGCGCCGGACGACACCGGCGGAGCCGCCGGTGCCCAACTCGTGCCGTCATAGGCGAGGATCTGGCCGTTCGTCGGCACGGTCGCAGACACGGGTGTGCCCTGCAGCCTCACGACGGTTGGACTGGGGAACGTGCCGCCCAGGTCACCGCCGGCCGCATCGCCCGTCTTCACCGCCTGTTCGTAACGGACGGCATCGCCGTTCGTCGTGGCGGCGCCGAGACCCGTAATCTTGTTGCCGCTGGCGTTCAGATTGCCGCCGAGCGCACGCGCTCCGCTGGCGAGCAGGTACTGCGGGTGGTCGTCGCTGCTCAGTCCGGCGAGCGCACCGTGGCTGGTGACGCCGCCGTCGGTCCAGCTGAACGGCACGTGCATGAGCGATCCGCTGCTCGGGCCGAAGCATTTGTCGGCGAGACCCGGCTCCTTGATGCGGTAGACGGTGCCGACGTACGGCACGTAACAGGCGTAGAAGGTCTTCGGAACGGGATCCGTCACGACGTTTTGCACCATCATCGGTGCCGCCGCCTGTCCGGCGAGGGCCGCCGGGAGTGCGAACACGGCGAACGGCACGAACATCACGAGACGGTGTCGTTGCAAAACCCGACGACCTGCGTCGGCCGAGGCTGTGGCTGGCATTTTCTCCTCCGTGTGTGTGTTGGACGGACTCATTTCGCGAGCACCTGGAGACCGGCCGTCGCGACGCCGACGGGTCTTTCGTCCGCCGACCCGCTGAAGAGCTGGACCGCGAGGCCGAGCGGCATGACGGCATTCTTGTCGAGATTCAACGCGGACCAGATGATGCTGTGAGCGGGCAACGAGTCGTTTTCGCGTACGATTCCGAGCTGGTACCAGATGCCGACCTTGTCCTCGAACTGCATCTGCGTCACCTGCTGATTCGACGTCTGCGCAACCCCTCGCTCCGTCAGCGTCGCGCTGATCGCGGCGACGGCGATGAGTCGGTACCGGCAGGTCTGCAAGTTGACGATGAGTGACATCTGCGGATGCCCGAGCCCGGGCACCGACACCATCGACCCGCCGCCGCGGAGCGTCGTGATGTCGTCGCCGGACCTCATTTCCTGTGTGACCGACGCGTTGCCGGTGATGTCGCCGTGCCAGAGGGCGAGGAAGGGGCCGGTGCTGCGCAGCGTCATCGTCGCCTTCAGCGTTCCGTTGTCGTCCGCGCTGATCTCGGCGCCGCTCTCCGTCCTGACGCGCACCGCCTTGAACCCGTATTCGATCTGGCCTTCGAACGCCGTCACGTTCGTGATGCCATCACAGGGACCCGCCGGATTCGAATCGTTGACCTGCAAAACGGCGGGTGGACTGGTGACGCGTCCGGCGGTCGCCGTGATGTTCGTCGTACCCGGCCTTGCACCAAGGGCGAGGCCGTTGTTCGAGATCGATGCCGTGCCGGGACTCGAGCTGGACCACGTCACGGGCGGCGTGGGAATGACGTCGCCCGCGCTGTTACGCGCGATTGCGGTGAATTGGACGGACTGTCCGACGCGCGCGGACGCGGCCGGTGGCGTGACTTCGAGCGTGAATCCGTCGACCACGATGACGGCGACCGTATCGGCGCGGGATCCGGCGGACGCGATGACCTGCGTCACGCCCACCGCGTTGCCGTCGACCGTGCCGGCGTTCACGGAAGCGATTGGCGGGTTGCGCGACGACCATGTGACCGCGACGCCAGACATCGGATTGCCGGGCGCATCACGAACGGATGCGGTCAACTGGCCCCGACCGCCGACCGGCAGCGTCAGCCCGCGCGGATCGATCGTGACAACAGCCGTCGGGTTCGGCTGCGGATCGGGTTCCGTGCTGCTGCCGCCGCCGCCGCTGCACGCGGCGAAGAGCAGAAGTGCACTGGTCGTCCTTACGGAGAATCGGTGAAGTTCGAGGCTCGACATGATGTCACCTCCGAAGCGTGTCGGGTTGCGCGGCCAGCACGCGAACGGGCAATGCGGATGTGATTGCGGACCATGGCAGGCGACCCCAGCAGAACAGCTCGGCGGCCTCGGTCACGCCGCACGTGAAGGAGTGGCCGGCGCTCAGCGAGCGAAATCGCTCTTCGGTCGCGACGGGCGTGGGTTGCGGCACGCAGGGCAGGGCGAAACAGGACGTGGTGCTTGCCGGACCCGCGCCCAGCTCGCCGCTCGTGTTGCGACCCCAGCACCAGGCCCGTGCGTCGTGAGCGATTCCGCAGGTGTGACCGGTGACGCCGGTCGTGATGTGCAGGAGCGGCGGTGCGCCGGTGTCGGCAGGGCTGCGTCGTTCCCGACCCTCGAGCGGATCGGCGCCGAGCTGTCCATCGAGGTTGCTGCCCCAGCACCAGGCGCGACCGGACTGCGTGAGGCCACACACGTGGTCGCCCCGCGCGCTCAGGGCGGTAAACCGCGTGACGCCGTTGACGGGAACGGGTGCGAGCGTGGCGCCATCGGACGTGGCTGCGTCACTGCCCAGGCGGCCGTGGTAGTCGGCGCCCCAGCAATAGGCCAGGCCGTCGGTGCGCAGTGCACACGCGAAGTCGCCGGCCGCTTCGATCGCACGTGCATCGCGAGCGACGACTCGAGGACGCGTGGACACGCCGGCCGTATCGCCGATGCCGAGGTTGCCGTGCCCATTGAATCCCCAGCAGTAGGCGGTCGCGTCGGCGATGCCGCAGGT
>JBFJPA010000283.1:0-6490 GCA_041617355.1 Longimicrobiales bacterium | reverse complement strand
GTTTCGAACAGACGGTGCCGGGCATCCTCGTCATGTTCACTTTGCTCGTGCTGCTGACGACTGGTGGCACGATGCTGATAGCGGAGCGCAAGCAAGGGCTGCTTCGCCGCCTCGCTTCGGCGCCGATATCGAGAAGCGAAGTTGTTGCGGGTAAGTGGGCAGGGCGGATGATTCTTGCCACCGTGCAAATCACCGTGGCGCTGGCGTTCGGCACATTCCTGTTCCAAATGGACTGGGGGCCGGATCTCGGCGCGGTGATGCTGATTCTCGCGGCCTGGGGCGGCTTCTGCGCGTCGGCCGGCCTCTGGCTGGGCAGCGTCGCGGATGCGCTGGTCCGCCACGCGCGACAGCCGGTGCTCCTGGTGCGGCCGGAGGAAGACGCTGTCATCGATCCCGGCGCAGGCGCGGCATTCCGGAACATCCTCGTGCCACTCGATGGCTCGCAGAACGCCGAAGCGATCCTGCCGACCGTATTCGAGTTGGGCGATCCGAGCCACGCGGCATACACGTTCGTACAAATCGTTCAGCCGCCGTACGTCATGACGTCACCGTATGGCGCGTTTCCGCCGCCCCGTCCCGACGATCGGCTGCTGAACGACCTGTGCGTGGCCGCGGAGGCCTACCTCGCGGACGTTGCCCGTGAGCATGCGAAGCCGCAGCGCCGCATCACGACGCACGTGGGTGTCGATTCGATGGTGGCGGGCGCAATCCTCGCAGAGGCCGAACGCTCGAACGCCGACCTCGTCGCCATCGCGACCCATGGCCGGGGCGCCGTCGGCCGCTTCGTGCTCGGCAGCATCGCGGACAAGGTCGTGCGTGGCGCACGCACCGCCACACTCGTCCATCGCGCGCACACCTGATCAGCCGACGTTGCGCTTCAACGTGATGGCAGTCGTAGTTTCGAAGGGCGGCAGCTCGACCTCGATCCGAACATCGGGCGCAACGTCGAAGCGGAACGCGACGTAATCGGCGGCGACGGCGAAGTTCGGCCGTCCGCGCGCACACAGCACCGCACACCGCATGGCCTCCACCCCTTCACCGGCCAGGTGTTGCATGGCCGCGAACAGCGTGTGCCCGCTGTAGAGAACGTCATCGACGAGGACGATGCGAGCGCCGCGTGGTGCAAACGGCAGGGGCAAGATGTCCAGCATCGGCCGTTCGTGGAGAATCGACAGGTCATCCGCATAGCGCTTCACGCCGATCTCGCCGACGGGCAGGGCGGTGCCCGTGAGTGCCGCCAGCTCGCGCGCCAGCTCGCGGGCCAGTGGCACGCCGCGCCGCCGGATGCCGATCAGGCCGGTCAGCCGATCGCCTCCCGCGTGGATGGACGCGGCCAGGCGGCGAATTCCGGCGGCGACACGCGTCTCGTCCGCGACGACGAAACCCGACTCCGCGGCGCCGCCTGGCATTTCGAGTTCCTCGCGATTCAACCCAGCAGGCCGAACGCGACACCGATCAGCGTGAATCGCACGATGTGGTATCCGCTGTTGATCCACCAGAGTCGCAAGCTCTTGTTCTCGAAGAGGTAGTTCGTTGCCTGCGCCGTCGCGATCCAGAAGAGGCCGACGGCGAAGCCGGCGCTCGTGGCGAACGTCATTCCCGGCTCCGGCCCGACGAACAGGCCGAACACGTACGCAGCCAGCAGGCCCGCGAGGAACGTGAGACCGTACGCCTTCGCCGGGTTGAACCCCTTCGTCAACTCCTCGGCGGTCATGCCCATCTCCTGCATCCACGGCTTGCCGAAGAGCGGGCCGTACCACAGCGCGCCGAGGATGAATCCCAGAACGGTCCCGGCCAGCGTCGCTACCAGCGAGACATCGGGCATGAGTCCCTCATCGGTTGAAGGAGCGTCAGTCGATTCGCGCCGGCAAGGTGGGAATTCGGGCGCCGGCGGAGGTCTCGATATAGTGAGTGGCGCAACCGCACGCAAAAACCAGGTCCGGGGGACGGTCCGCCAGCGGATCAACCGCAAGTCGAAGCGCGCCGCGCACGTCACTCTGGTCCCGGACGGCCGTCCCGAGGTACTGTGGATGCGCGGGAGCAGGCATGATCTGCTTCCGGCAACGCAGCCGCAGACGCGCCTCCCCCCGCAGTCCACGTGACGACCGGTGATGTGGCCGGGGCTCATCGGGAAGACCGTTCCATCCCCCCGAGTGACCCGGAGGTCCTCATGAAGCTCCAGGATTGTCTCCCCCCACCCCTCTGTCTCAACAACGGCGGCACGGATCCGCCGGCAGCGCGGCCAGGCGACCGTGATCGACAGGAGCACAGCGGTTTCGTCGTCATCCGGCTGGCTCGCGATGTCATTGCTACGGAAGGCGATGATCTCGCGAGCATTGCCGGCGAATACAAGCTGTCCGGGCTGTTGCGAATCCTCGACCAGTGGGAGATCCAGTCGACGCGCCGCATCGTGCGCGCGCTCAAACCGGAGGAACTGCTGCGGCTCGAACGGCGCGCGGCACAGACGGATTTCCCGCCGTTGCGGTCGCTCACCTCGTACTGGCGGCTGGACCTGCGCCACCGTCCCGGCAACCTCGAGGAAGTCGTGGCGCGGCTGAACGAGTTGCACGAGGTCGACCTCGCCTATGCCGAGCGCGCGGTCAGCGACCCGGTGGTCAACGCGGCGAACGACACGTACGCGGCGAGCCAGGGTTACCTCGACGCCGCGCCAACCGGCATCGACGCGCGCTGGGCATGGACGCAGCCGAACGGCGAGGGCGCCGGGGTCGGCGTGGTCGACCTCGAGCAGGGCTGGTTCCTCAGCCACGAGGACCTGGCCGGCAAGGCGCCGACCCTGATCTACGGCGACAATCGCGACGGCGTGGGCACGTACAAGGGCAACCACGGCACGGCCGTGCTCGGCGAGATCGGCGCAGACGACAATACACTCGGCGTCGTCGGCATCGCGCCCAGCGTCGCATCGCTGCGGGTCACGTCACACTACGACGCAGCGACGAATACGGCGCTGCACGTGGCGGACGCGATCATCGCCGCTATCCCGACCATGAACCTCGGCGACGTGCTGCTGCTGGAAGTGCAGCGCGGATTCGATCCGCTGCCGACCGAGACCGACGATGCGGACTTCGACGCGATCCGGCTCGCCGTCGCGCTCGGCATCATCGTCGTCGAAGCCGCGGGCAACGGCAACAACGATCTCGACGCGTACACCGATGGCGCCGGTGATACCGTGCTGGCGCGCGGCACCGCCGACTTCCGCGACTCCGGCGCGATCATGGTGGGCGCCGCCGAGTCCGATGACACGCACGACCGTGCCAGCTTCTCGAACTACGGCAGCCGTGTGGATTGCTACGCGTGGGGCGAAAACGTCGTGACGTGCGGGTATGGCGACCTGGACGACGGTGCGGGCAACGACAACCGGACGTACACCGACACGTTCGGCGGGACGAGCAGTGCATCGCCCATCATCGTTGGCGCGGCGTCCATCGTTCAGGGCATGTACGAGTCGGCGACCAGCACGCGGCTGTCGCCGCCTCAAATGCGTACGCTGCTGTCGAATCCCGCGACCGGCACGGCGCAGGGACCGAACGTGGCTGGCAACATCGGCGTGATGCCGGACCTGCACGCGATCATCAACGCCACGCTCGGCCTGGTGCCGGACATCTACATCCGCGACAACACGGCCGACACGGGCGCGGTGCCGGCGACGGGCGCGATCAGCGCGAGCCCGGACGTGATCCTGCGGCCGGTCGCGGTCGCGGATCCGACCGCGTCGTTCGGCCAGGGCAGCGGCACCGAGAACTCGACTGCGCTCGGCTTCCAGGCGGAGGCCGGCCAGGACAACTTCATCTACGTGCGCATGAAAAACCGCGGCACGTCGGATGCCGTCAACGCGATTGCACGCGTGTACTGGAGCGAGGTCTCGACGCTGGTCACGCCCGACCTGTGGAACCTGATCGGCGACTCGCCGTCGCTGACGGTGCCGCAGGGCGACACACTGGTCGTGGCGGACCCCCTGACGTGGCCGGCCGCGGACATTCCCGCCACCGGCCACTACTGCTTCGTCGCGTTGCTGGACCATGCGCAGGACGCGGCGCCGCCGCTACCGCCCGGGCCGCCGACTTTCGATTGGAACGCGTTCCTCGACTTCATTCGCGCGCACAACAACGTGACGTGGCGCAACTTCAACGTGGTGGACGCGCTGCCCGACCCGAGCGGCGACCCGTCGGCGCTGCCGTTCCTGATCGCCGGCGCGCCGGATCGTGCACGCGCGTTCGACTTCGAGATCATCCGCAGGTTGCCGGCCCGCGCGCAGCTGATTCTCGAGATGCCGCTCGCGCTCGCCGGCCAGATCGCGGAGCGTCGGATGTGGAAGGTCGAGGTGGATCGCAAGCGGGGCGTTGCCCGCGCCGTGCTGCCCGCGCTGCCGCGGCTCGGCGTGTGCGGACTCAAGCTGCCCGCCGCCGCGCGGCATCGGTGCCGGTTCCTGGTGCGGGGTGGCAAGCGAGTGGACTTCCGTGGCACCGGCGTCGCGATTCGTCAGGTCTTCGAGGGCCTCGAGGTCGGCCGCGTGACGTGGGAGTACGCATCGGCGAAGCGCAATCCTCGCCGTTGACGAGCCGTGCGCGGCGGTCCCGCGCGAAATGCGTTGCCGTAAGGGGGCTCCGGGCCGTTGGGTCCGGGGCCCCGCTCGTTCGGCGCGGTGAGCGGCGAAGGCTTGAGACAACTCCTGGCCAGGCGCTCACGAATACGTCCCCGACAATCGCGAGAACCACGACTTCGGGATTCGGTCCTGGCGAGGCCCGACTCCGCGTTTCCCGGGCAAAACGCCCCGCCGACCCACGGCTGACGCGCCCGGCCGGCCCCTTTCGCGGGCGTCGGTGCGGCTCTAACCTGCTCGTGCCGCGACGTCGCTGACTTCGACCGGGACTGAGCATGCTCCGACGCAGCCGAACAGGGTCGCCATGACGACTGCCCCGTTCGACATCGCCGAACTCGACGCGGAGCTGCGGCCGGGCCTGCAGATCGTACGGCTTCTCGGCGTCGGCTCCGCCGCCAGCGTGTTCCTCGCCCGTGAGGATGTGCTGCAACGGCACGTCGCTGTCAAAGTCCTGTCTCCGCTCATGGCCCAGGACGGGATCGTGCGTCAGCGGTTCCTGCGCGAGGCTCGTTCGGCGGCCCGGTTGGCACATCCGAACATCACGGCCGTCTATCGCGTCGGCGAGCTCGCGTCCGGCATCCCGTACCTCGTCATGCAGTACGTCGATGGTGGCACCGTCGCGGACCGGATCCGCGCGGTCGGTCCTTTCTCGGTCGATGAGGCGCGCGGCATCATGGCGGAGGTTGCGGCCGCACTCGCCGCCGCGCACAAGGAAGGCATCATCCACCGCGACCTGCGCCCGGGCAATGTGCTGTACGAACGGGAGACCGGCCGGGCCGTGCTGACGGACTTCGGGCTGGCCGCGATCCTCGACATCGCGGAAGCCCGTTTGACGCGGCCCGGCGAGCGCGTCGGCGATCCCGCACACATGAGCCCCGAGCAGCTACGCGGCGAGCCGGTGACCGCCGCGTCGGACGTCTATGCGCTCGGTCTCTTCGCATACGAGATCCTGGGCACGCCCGGCCCGTTCGGCGGCTCACGGTTGCAGGCCGCCATGGCGCACCTGACGACGCAGCCGCGGCCCCTGTCCACATTGCATGCCGACATCCCGGCCGACCTGTCCGACCTCGTCGTGCACTGCCTCGCCAAGGAGCCCGAACACCGGCCGTCCGCCGATGACGTCGTCCACACGTTGCGCGGACGGAGCCCGGCCGAGAAATCGCACGCGGAAGACAACGACCTGCTCGACGCGCTGATCAAACGACGCGTCGCGCCGATCACGCTCGCCTACGTCGTCGCGGCATGGATCATTCTCAGCTTCATCGACCAGCTCGTGGACCGGGGGATCCTGCCGCCGGCGACGTATGGCCTGTCACTCGGCCCGTTCGTCGGCGGTCTCGTGGCCGCCGGCGTGCTCGCGTGGTTCCACGGCGCGAGCGGACGGCAGGAGTTCCGCAGGCTCGAGATCTGGCTGCTCGTCGCGGCCGCCATCATCGGATTCGCGATCAGCGGGGGCGTGCTGATCCTGCGGTAGTCCGCTTCGAAGCAGACAATGTCATCGTTGGTCGTACGACAAACCGTCCGGAGAGATGTCTCATGAAACGACTGTGGCTGCCCACACTCTTCCTGCTGTTCGCCTCACCGCTGCTCGCGCAGGATGCGAAAGACCGCGTCGCACAAGGCATTGATGCGAAAAGCGCCCGGTATTCGACGCTGGCACAATCGCTGTGGGACCTGGCCGAGGTCGGGTACCTCGAAGAGCGAAGTGCGGCATTGTTGCAGACGGAGCTGCGCGAGGCCGGGTTCACGGTCGAGGCCGGCGTGGCAGGCATGCCGACGGCGTTCGTCGCGAGCTGGGGCAGGGGCGAGCCCGTCATCGCGATCCTCGCCGAGTTCGACGCATTGCCGGGCATCACGCAGGATCGAGTGCCG
>JBFJPA010000282.1:0-6500 GCA_041617355.1 Longimicrobiales bacterium | reverse complement strand
GCACCGCCAGCATCGCCTGCGCCGGAACCCGCCGCGGAACCGGTCGCGGAGCCGGTGGCCGAAGCGGTGCCCGCGGATCTCGAGGCGGCTTACGTTCTGCTGAAGCGCGCCGTAGGCGATGTCAGCCGTGGCGGCGTCGCCCGGGACTCGGACATCAAGCGGCGCATCCTCGAGATCTCGCCCGACTTCGACGAGTCGACGTTCGGCTTCAGCAAGTTCAGCCGCTTCCTCCGCCAGGCGCACGAGGCGCAAGTCGTCGACGTCCGCAAGCTCGACAACGGCAGTTACGAAGTGGTCGCACCGGGCGCACCGGAACCGCAGCGGACCGAGTCCCGCGGCCGCGATCATGGTCGTGACCAGCGTGGCAGACAAGAGCGCAAGCCGGCCGCGGAAGCGAAGCCGGAGACCGTGGCTGAAGCGGCTCCCGCGGAGGTCATCACGAAGAAGGACGAGACTCCGGCCACGCCGCCGAAGGCGCCGGTCGCCGAGGTCGCTGCCCCTCCGCGCGGACTCGGCTTGCGCCGCGGCTCGAGAGGTCGCCCGAGCGCCGACGCGCCGCCACCGTTGCTCGAGGGACAGGCGTTGGGTCCGGTGAAGCCACCGGTTGCGGAGCCGGCCCGGGCGGCGGCCGGGCCTGCGAAGGCGACGACCAAGCCCGCAAAGAAGGGATCGCGGCGCAAGCGCGGGCGTGCACGTGCCGACGAGAAGGCTGACAAGGCGACCAAGCCGCCGCGGAAAACGGGCGCGCTCGACGTTGCCGCCTTGGGCCTGCCCATGACCGGCGTCGAGGTAATGGCGTACTTGGCGCAGAACTATAAGGGTGTCGGTCAGAAGATGGCGGAATCGCTGGTCGAGGCGTTCGGTGCGGACCGGGTGTTCGTCGCCCTGCACACGCAGCCCGATCGCGTGAAGGAGTTGCTCGGCGCGAAGCGCGGCGAGAAGCTGCTCGAACTCTGGCAGGATGACTACGCGTTCCGCATCGCGAACAACACCGACCCGGAGAAGCAGAAGAAGGCGACGCCGTCTCGCACGCGGCGGGGTGGCCGGAGCCGGCGCGGGCGGGGTCGGCGGACCACCGAAAAGACTTGACCCCAGCCGAGCCGCTCGATCCCGCCTTTTTCGCGCGACCCGCGGACAAGGTGGCCCGGGCGCTACTCGGAGCTCTGATCGTCTCGCGGCTCGAGGGCGAGACCGCGATTGGCCGGATCGTCGAGACCGAAGCGTACGTCGGTCCGCACGATCCGGCTTCGCATGCAGCCGAGCGGATCGGCCGGACGCGACGCAACGAGACGATGTTCGGACCGCCGGGCATCGCCTATGTCTATCGCAGCTACGGCGTCCACTGGTGCCTGAACGCGGTCACCGACACAGCCGACTACCCGGCGGCCGTGCTCATCCGTGCGATCGAGCCGATCGTCGGCCTCGACGTGATGCGGCTCCGCCGCTGGGGTCGTCGCTCGCGCGGACCCGACACCGCGATCGGCAGCGGTCCCGGCAAGTTGACGGCGGCGCTCGGCATCACGGGAGCACTGGACGGACACTCCCTCGACCGTGAACCCCTGTTCTTCGCGCCCGGAAAGCGCGTGCACTCCCGTCGCATCGAAACCAGCGCACGAATCGGCGTCACGAAGGCCTCGGACTGGCCGCTGCGCTTCGTCGTGGTCGGCAGTCCGCACGCCTCACGCTGAACGGACCCGGGTCCTCGGCTGGTGGCCGAGCCTCCCGGGACGGCCTAAATTGGCGCCGCGCCAACGAACATGAGACCCGAAGAGGAGTCGGGAGTGAAGATCATCGTCTGCATCAAGCGGGTTCCGGACACGGAGTCCCGCATCAAGATCGCCGAGGACGGCGGCTCGATCGATCCGTCGGGCATCAAATACATCATCAGTCCGTATGACGAGTTCGCGCTCGAGATGGCCTTGCGCATGAAGGAATCGGCAGGCACCGGCGAGGTCGTCGTGGCGAGTCTCGGCGATGCGGCCTCGGCCGAGCAGCTTCGTGCGGGGCTCGCCATGGGTGCCGACCGCGCGATCCTGCTGAAAGGCGTCCCGTCCGCGGACGGCCTGGCCACCGCGAAGGCGCTCACCGCCGGCCTCGCCGCCGAAAACGCCGATCTGATCCTGACCGGTATGAAGGGCGTCGACAACGACCAGCAGCAGGTCGGCCCCATGCTCGCCGAGCTGCTCGGGCTGCCGTGCATCACGGTCGCGGCCTCCATCGAGATCGAAGCTGGCGTCGTCGTCGCTCACCGCGAGATCGAAGGTGGTGTCGAAGTCGTCGAGGCGCCCCTGCCGGCGGTCATCGCCATTACGAAGGGCGAGCACGAGCCGCGGTATCCGTCGCTCAAGGGCATCATGGCGGCGAAGAAGAAGCCGCTCGCGGAATCCGACGCACCGCCCGGCGAACCGCGGGTTCGCGTTCAGGCACTCGCGTACCCGCCGGAGCGGCCCCCGGGCCGCATTGTCGGCAACGGAGTGGACGCCGTGCCCGAGCTTGTTCGTTTGTTGCATGAAGAGGCGAAAGTCATTTGAACGGCAGGGAACAGGGATAGGGATAGGGACAGGGTGAGGGAGAGGGGATAGGGATAGAGGGGAGCGGCCGCGCGCTTTCAGCGTGCACATGGCCCGTATCCGTTGGACGTGCCCCTGCCCCTGCCTGCGCCCCGCGTCCCGTTCCGTTACCAAGGAGTGATTTGTGAAGGTTCTGGCAATCGCGGAGCAGCGCGAGGGCGCGCTTCGCAAGGTTTCGTTCGAAACCGTGGGTGTCGCGCGCAACGTCGCCGAAGCGCTGGGCGGCACGGTCGAGGCCGCGCTGCTGGGAGGTCCCGGCGCCGCGAACCTGGCGGGCGATCTGGCTCGCTTCGGGGCTGCCGCCGTTCACGTGGCGGAGCATGACGCATTCGCGCACTATTCGCCGGATGGATTCGCGGCGACACTCGCGGAGCTGATTCGCGGCGGTTCCTATTTCGCAGTGTTCTTTCCGGCCAGCGCGTTGGGTAAGGACCTGGCGCCACGTGTCGCTGCGAAGCTCGATCTGCCCCTCGCGACCGATGCGACGGCGGTCGAGCTCAACGATGGCGAGCTGCACGTCACGCGGCCGGTGTACGCTGGCCGCGCGTTCGCGACGCTCGTGCTCACGGCGGACACGCGACTGGTCTCGATCCGGCCGAACGTGTTTCGGCCGACCGAGAGTCCGGCGGCCGGCGAGGTCAAGGCGCTCGCGGTGCAGGGCTCACCGGACACGTGGCGCGTCAAAGTGCGCGAAGTCAAAGCCGCGACCGGCGGCACGATGGATGTGGGCGAAGCCCCGATCGTCGTCAGCGGCGGGCGTGGCATGAAGGGACCGGAGCACTGGCACCTCCTCGAGGGTCTGCGTGATGCGCTCGGCGCCAACGCCGCACTGGGCGCGTCGAGGGCGGTCGTCGATGCGGGCTGGCGCCCACACGCCGAGCAAGTTGGTCAGACCGGCAAGACCGTCTCGCCGCAGCTCTACATCGCCGTCGCAATCAGTGGCGCCATGCAACATCTGGCCGGCATGCGCAGCGCCGGCACGATCGTGGCCGTCAACAAGGACGCCGAGGCCCCGATCTTCAAAGTCGCCGACTACGGCCTCGTGGGTGATGCGGCCGAAGTCCTGCCCCGCCTGGCGGAGGAGATTCGGAAAGTCCGTGGCAGTTGAACGGTTGCGGTCCGGCGAGCGCGCTTGACTCGCCTCTCCGGCCTCGACTGGGCGATCGTCGCCCTCTACTTCGCCGCCGCACTTGCGATCGGCATTGTCGCCAGCCGGCGGGCCGGCCGCAGCACAACGGAGTTTTTCCTGTCCGGCCGGTCCATGCCGTGGTGGCTGCTCGGCGTGTCCATGGTCGCCACGACCTTCTCGACGGACACACCCAACCTCGTCACGGACATCGTCCGCCAGAACGGCGTCGCCGGGAACTGGGTTTGGTGGGCGTTCCTGCTGACCGGCATGCTCACCGTCTTCGTATATGCGCGGCTCTGGCGACGGGCCGGCGTCCTTACCGATCTCGAATTCTACGAGATCCGCTACGGCGGTCGCGCCGCAGCTTTCTTGCGTGGCTTCCGCGCCATTTACCTCGGCGTGTTCTTCAACGTCATGATCATGGCCACGGTCACGCTGGCCGCCGTCAAGATCGGCGGCGTGCTGCTCGGCCTGGAGCCGCTCGAGACCGTCCTGATCGCGGGCGGCGTGACCGTCGCGTTCTCCATGCTCGGCGGCCTGCGCAGCGTTCTCGTGACGGACTTCCTCCTCTTTGTCACGGCCATGGCTGGCTCCGTGATGGCTGCGATCGTGGCCGTACGGCATCCCGATGTCGGCGGCCTGGGCGCACTGCTCTCGAACCCGGCCGTGTCGAGCCGTCTATCCATTCTGCCTGACTTCCAGGATCCGGCGCAGCTCGTTCCTCTGCTGCTCATCCCGCTCGCCGTGCAGTGGTGGAGCGTGTGGTATCCGGGCTCCGAGCCGGGCGGCGGCGGGTATGTCGCACAGCGTATGCTCTCCGCGAAGACGGAGACCGACGCCACTGCCGCGACGCTGCTCTTCAACACGGCGCATTACGCGCTGCGTCCGTGGCCGTGGATCCTCGTCGCCCTCGCCTCGCTCGTCGTGTTTCCGACACTCGACTCGCTGCGCACGGCATTCCCCAACCTGCCCGCCAACATCGTCGGCCACGATCTCGCATATCCGGCGATGCTGACGTTCCTGCCGGCCGGCATTCTCGGTCTGGTCGTCGCCTCGCTCGCCGCCGCGTACATGTCCACCATCTCGACGCACCTGAATTGGGGCGCATCGTACGTCGTCAACGACGTGTGGCACCGTTTTATCGAGCCTGCCGCCGATGAGCGTCGACTCGTGGCCGTGGGTCGCATCACCACGGTCCTGCTGATGGTGCTCGCGGCCGTCGTCGGGCTCTGGCTGCAGAATGCGCTGCAGGCGTTCCAGATCCTCTTGCAGATCGGGGCGGGTACGGGACTCCTGTTCATCCTGCGCTGGTTCTGGTGGCGCATCAACGCATACAGTGAGCTCGCGGCCATGGTCGTCTCGTTCGGTGTCGCGATCTGGTTCGAGTTCCTGCACGCACGCTGGTGGCCCGGCCTGCCGCTCGGGCCCTCGGCTCGCCTCGTCATCGGTGTCGCCATTACCACCGTGGCCTGGGTGGGTGTCACGTTTCTGACGCGTCCCACGGAGGACGGGATCCTCCGGCGCTTCTATGCGCTGGTGTTGCCGGGTGGGCCGGGTTGGAGGGCCGTAGCGGAGCGGGCCCGCCTCGCAGGAGAGCCGATGGCCAGTGTGCCCTGGACGGTTCCGCAGGGAATCATCGCGATGGTGGCCGGCTGCTTCGCCGTTTACTCCGCGCTGTTCGCGATCGGCTATTTCCTCTATGGCCGCCCGTTGATCGGGGTCGCACTCGCCGTGGTGAGCGTGTTCGCCTCCGTGGTCCTGGTCCGCGCATGGGCGAAGGTGCGGCGCGCGACGGTGGGCATCGCGACGCCGTGACCGCCGTCGTCCTCGCGGCCGGCCGGGGAACGCGGATGCGGGAGGCCACGACCGACGTGATCCTCGATGCGAATCAGGCGGCCATGGCCGACCGTGGCTTGAAGATGCTCATCCCGTTTCACGGCCGACCCTTCCTCGCGTGGTGCCTGGACACGATCGTAGCGGCGGGCATGGAACGCGCCTGCATCGTCGTCGGGCGTGACCGCGATGTCATCGAACGGTCCCTTGCCGGTCATACGCCACCCGCTCTATCGGTCGATTTCGTCGAGCAGCGGCAGCCACGAGGCTCCGCCGATGCACTGCTGGCCGCCGAGTCCTGCGTCGGCCGGGATCCGTGCATCGTCGTGAACTCCGACAACGTCTATCCATCCGAAGATCTGGCGCGCCTCCGCTCGCTGGAAGGTCCGGGCCTGATCGGCTATACGCGCGGTGGCCTCGTTCGTGGCGGGCTGCCCGAAGCTCGCCTGCGCGCCTTCGCGGTGCTCGATGTAGCCGGCGACGGAACGCTTCGCGCGATCCTCGAAAAACCCGACGCGGACGCCGTGGCCCGGCTGGGTCCGGACGCACCGATCAGCATGACCTGCTGGCGCTTCGATCCGCACATCTTCGATGCGTGCCGGTCCATCACGCCGTCGCACAGGGGTGAGCTCGAGCTGCCGGACGCAGTGACTCGATTGCTCGACGACGGTGTCCGTTTCGCCGTCCTCCCATCCGATCGGCCGGTGCTCGATCTCACACGTCGTGACGATGTCCCGCTCGTCGCGGCGCACCTGGCACGACGGAGGGGCGATTGAGCGGCTGGTTTCCCTCAGCCGTCGGCGCACCAGCGTCACTCTCCACGTTGACGCACGCGAAGGAAACCGCACAATGCGTCGGGCGGGCCGGTTACGGGGAACCTGCGGTTGCACGCATCGCGACGTCCCTGGCGAATGTCGCGTCTGCCTTGATCACGCGCGGCGCGAGCGGTGCGCAGCCGGCCTTCGTAT
>JBFJPA010000281.1:0-6519 GCA_041617355.1 Longimicrobiales bacterium | reverse complement strand
CGCAGGCGCTCACGGCGGTCGCACTGCTGGGCGGCGCGGAGGTCGCGGCGCGTTTCGGGCCCCGCCGCGCGCTCGTCGTGTGGATGCTGGTCTTCCCGCCCGCGCTCTGGCTGCTGGCCATTGCGGACGCGTTTCCACTGGCGCTCGGTCTTTTCCTGGTTCAGGGCATTGTGCCTGCCGCGACGAACCCGCTCATCGACCAGGTCCTGCTCGAGCGCGCGCCGGCCGGCCGGGAAGGCGCCGTCTCCAGCGCGCGCAACGCCGCCACGGAGACGAGTGGGCTCGTCGGCGCTTCACTCGGCGGGCGCCTGATCGAGATTGGCTCGTTCGGCACCCTTTTCGCCACGGCGGGCGCCGTCGCCCTCGCGGGTGCGGTCGGCCTGCTGGCGTGGCTGAGAGGCGAGGCGCGACGTGCCCTCAAGATTCCAACACGAGCACCATGAAATGAACGACACGGACATCTACGGCGTGATCGGCGAGGACGGGTTCGAGCGGCTGGTCGGCGCATTCTACGCGCAGGTCGCGGACGATGACATCCTCGGGCCGATGTACCCGCGCGCGGATCTGGCCGGTGCGGAAGGCCGCCTGCGCGATTTCCTCGTCGGGCGCTTCGGCGGGCCCCAGCGCTACATCGCGCGGCGCGGCCACCCTCGGCTGCGCGCCCGGCACGCGTCGTTCCCGATCGACCAGCGTGCGCGCGACCGCTGGCTCGCCTTGATGCACAATGCGCTCGTCGAAGCCGCGCTGCCGCCCGACGTCGATGCAATGCTGCGCGAGTTCTTCGACGCGGCGTCGGCCATGTTGATCAACCGGGGCGGCGATCCCCGGCAGCTGCCGATCGGGCCACCGCCGTGACGAGAACCTGAGGCGAGCCGTGGCGTTCAGCTCGTCGGCCGGCGGCCCGGCTGCAGACGCACCGCCCACAGCCCGCTGTAGTGGTCCGAGAAGAAGATGTGGCCCTTGTACGGCTGCGCGCCCCAGACGAACGCCGCGTTCGCGACGAAGCCGCCCGGGTCGAACGACTTGAACACGGCGATCTCGCGGCCCTGCTCCGCGAGGTTGCCGAGCAACTCGCCGGAGACGTCGACCATGCGCAGGCCGCCATCGTAATACGCCTGGAACAGGACATCATCCTCGATCCACAGGTTGTGCGTGCCGAACTCGCGCACCTCGTAACGCGCGACATCCCGCGGATTCATCGGGTCCGTAAAGTCGATGACGTGGATGTAGCCGGACGCGACCTCGGGCGTGCCGCCCTTCTCGCCGGCGCCGGGCGTGCCGGCCCAGGCGGCGCCGCGCCGTGACATGATCTCGTCGCCGAGGAACAGGTAGAACTTGCCGGTCGACTGCTGCGCGTACGGGAATGCCGCGTGTGTCGCACCCACAGGATAGGGCACTGCCGTCACGAAGACGGGCTTCTCGATGGTGCCGCCCCAGCGTCCGTTGCCCACGTCGACGACGACGATGCCGGTGCCCCACTCGGACGAGTAGGCGAGACCGTCGTGTACCCACACGTCGTGGACGCGCGAGTCCGGATGGTCGTATTCGCTCACGAAGCGAGGCGCGGCGAGATCGCCCATATCGAGGATCACGTATTTGTCGCCGGCCGACAGCGCGAACAGGTGCGTGTCCGTGGCGAACATGTTGTGCACGCCGCCGGTCAGCCCTTCATCGTACGTCGCAGCGATACGCGGGTGTGCCGGATCCTGCAGATCCAGGACGACGAGGCCGTTACGGCGGTTGGACGCGCCTTCGCGCGAGAGCGCAGCGTAGCGCCCGTTGGGTGCGACCTTCACGTCGTTCACGGTGCGCGCGTCGAGGCGTAACGAATCCGTCTTCACGATTTGCGATGGGTCCGTCACATCCCAGAAATAGGCGTAGCCATCGGCCCCCCAGGTGCCGGTGATGGCGTAATCGCGGCCATCCACACCTTCGTAGACCCAGAGGTCGGACGTGCGCACGTGTTGCACGCCGCCGTGACCGACATGCACGACTTCGCGGACGGCCTCACGCGGGCGGACATCGATGGCATGCCGGCCGACGAGTGGCCCCGCGTGTGCCAGGACGGTATAGATGCCGGGCACCTCACCCACGAAGCGGTCGCCGCGGATCAGGCCACTCGCGCCGGGTGCGCGAATCGAGTCGTCCGGCGTGAACTGGAACGACCACACGACCGGCACATCCAGGATCGCACGACCGCTCCTGTCGAGCGCGCGCGCTTCGAGACGCACGACATCACCCGTACGCACGGCGTCCGCGCTCACCCGTACATCGAGCGTCGTGGCGGGAAACGCCGCGATCTCGCGCGTCACGGTGCCGGCCGCACGCTCTACACTCGCCGTAATGGTGACCGTGCCCGGCCGGACCGCGGCCACATCACCGAAGCGATCGACCGTCGCGACAGTCGGGTCGGAGCTGGCCCACTGAACGTTCGGACGCGGCCGTTCGCTGCCATCCGCGTGCAGCGCCGTCGCCCGATGTCGAACCGTCGTGCCAACGTAGAGCCGTGCCGCACCCGACTCGACGACCACCCGGTCGACGGACGGCCAGCTCACCGTGACCGGAACGGTCAGCCTCGGTGGCTCCACTGCGGCGCCCGCCGGCAGCACCACCGTCGCGACGATCTGGTTCTCGCCGGCGCTGAGGCCGACCACCGAATCGCCCGCGATGCGAACCGCGCCGTCGCCCGACCGCCTCGCCGTGACTCGTAGCTGTGCGTTCACCGGCCGCCCTTCGGCGTCGAGCGCGGTCACCCGGAACGGAACCGCCTCGCCGGCTCGCAGCTCGAGGAATGCCGGCTCGGCGACGAGGCGAGCGACGCGCAGCCCGGCGTCCAAAGTGGCGGCCTGCTGAGCGTGCAACGCATGGGTCGGCGCGACGGCGAGCGTCAGGACGAGACAGGTCGCGACGCGACGGGCACTCGAGTGCGGCGTCATGGCGGGCTCCGTGAGGGCGGGAATTCCAGAGAATAGCGCTCAGGCTCGTGCGTTGGCCACCGGTCGGGCCGGTCTCGGGAACGCGGCGATGGCATGGTGCGCCGGTCGCGGCCGGCCTGTATCATCTGACGGCCTTCGTCGGAGGAACCCGATGCGGTACGCCATCCGCTCCCTTCTGAAGGCGCCGGGCTTCTCGGCGCTCGTCATCCTCACGCTCGCGCTCGGGATCGGCGCGAACACGGCGATCTTCAGTGTATTCCGCGGTGTGCTGCTCCGTCCGCTGCCACACGGCGATGGCGATCAGCTCATGTACCTGCGCCAGTCCGCGGAGCTGGCGGGCGTCGAAGACGCGAAGTTCTCCGTGCCCGAGATCATCGACCTGCGCGAGCGGGCACGCGCGCTCACCGGTTTTGCCGAGTTCTCGGCTATGCCATTCACGATGCTGGGCGGTGCGCGGCCCGTGCAGGTGCAGGCCGGCATCGTCAGCGGCAACTACTTCGACGTGATGGGCCTGAGTCCGGTGCTCGGCCGAGCTTTCGGCCCGGGCGATGACGGTGCGGCGGCGCTGCCCGTCATGATGCTCACGCACGAGTACTGGCAGGCCGCGTTCGGCGGTTCGCGCGATGTGATCGGCCGCGAGTTCCGCATGAACGGGCGAACGGTCACGATCGTCGGCGTGCTCGAGCCGGCGCCGCCGTTCCCGGGCGAGACGGACGTCTTCGTCAACATCGTGACCAGCCCGCACCACCTTGACGCGACCATGGTGCACGGCCGCTCGCACCGCATGACGGACGTGTTCGCCCGCGTCATGCCGGGCACGACCATCGTGCAGGCACAGGCGGAGCTGAACGCCATCGCCACTCGCATGTACGGGGAGCATCCGCAGAACTACGACGCGGCCGCCGGCTACCGCGTGACCATCACGCCGCTGCGCGACGCCCTCACGTCGCGGGCGAAGATGACGCTGTGGCTGCTGATGGCGGCCGCGGGCCTGGTGCTGCTGACCACCTGCGCGAACGTGGCCAACCTGGTCCTGACGCGCAGCCTGAAGCGCGACCGCGAGTTCGCGGTCCGCTGGGCGATGGGTGCCGAGCGTGGCCGCCTGCGTCGCATCCTGCTCGCCGAGACCGGCGTCCTGGCCGCACTCGGCGCGCTCTTCGGCATCGCCTTCGCCTACGTCGGCCTCGACCTCCTCGTCGGCTTCGCCGGCCGCTTCACGGCGCGCGCCACCGAGATCCAGATCGATGGTGCCGTCCTCGGCTTCGCCATCCTCGTGGCCATGGGAGCGGCGCTCGTCTTCGCGTTTGCACCCGCATTGCGGTCCGAGGAGCTGTCCGGCGCCATGCTGACGCGCTCGGGCTCGCGCACGACGGGTCACGGGCAGCGGCTGCAACGCGCGCTGATCGTGGCGCAGGTCGCGGCGAGTGTGACCGTACTGACGGCGGCAGGCCTTCTGACGCGCACACTGCTGCTGCTCAATTCGATCGATCCGGGTGTCACGCTGGAGAACACGCTCACGCTCGAGGCGCCGGCGGACCACGAAGGCCAGTCGGCCGCACAGATTCTCGGCCTGCAGGAGGAAATCCGCCGCCGCATCGCGGACCTGCCGGGCGTCAGCGACGTGGGTGTGGGACTCAACGTGCCGCTGCGCAGTGCAGGCGTGCAGTTGGAGGTGAAGGCGGAGGGCCGGCCGCAGGAGCCGGGCGTGCCGATCCCCATGGCCGAGTACCGAACCGCGACACCGGACTATTTCGATGCCGCAGGCATGCGCATCCTCGCAGGCCGCAACTTCGCCGACACCGACAACGACGGCAGCGAGCCCGTCGCGATTCTGAACCAGGCGCTCGCGAAGCGGTTGTTCGGTGACGACGACCCGCTCGGCCGGCGAGTGACGTGGACAGGCCAGGTGCTGTCCGCGATCGGAATGACGGAGCGCTGGCGCACGGTCATCGGCATCACCGGCGACACACGCGATGCGGGTCCCGCCGCGCCGCCGCCGCCGGCGATGTTCCTGCCGCTCGCGCAGAACGACCTGGGCTATTTCCCGGGAGCGTACGTGATCCGCGCGGCCGCTGCGCCCACGCTCGCACCGCGCGTCCAGCAGATCATCCAGGAGCTCTCGCCCAGCAGTCCCGTCCTGCGCGTCGCGACGCTGGACCAGATCCGGGCGGAGACCATCGCCGCGGAGCGCCTCAACACGTTGCTCGTCGCCACGCTGGGCGCACTCGCGCTGGTCATCGCGGCCGTCGGACTGGCCGGTGTGTTGTCCTTCTTCATCGGCCAGCGCACGGCCGAGATCGGGATCCGCATGAGCCTGGGCGCCGAGCCCGCCCGGGTCCTGGGCATGGTGCTGGGCGATGGCGCCGTGTTGCTCGGCATCGGCACGGCCTTCGGCCTGCTCGGCTCGCTTCTCGTCGCGCGGCTGCTCGAGGGGCTGCTCTACGGCGTTGCGCCCCGGGATCCGGCCACACTCGCCATGGTCACCGTCGTCATGGCGGCCGTCGGGCTCATCGCCTGCGCGGTGCCCGCGCTCCAGGCCGCACGCGTCGATCCGCTGGTCGCGATCCGAAAGGGCGCCTGATGCCTCGCGGCCTGTCCGGCCGCACGAAGACGTTGCGACGCGCACGCTACCCAGCCAGCATGGAGGGATGACGCTGCTACAGGACCAACCCGCGCCGCCCTCCTGGCTCCCCGATTCGCTGGACGCGACCTGGCAGTTCCTGGCTGCATATCCGCTCCTGCTCGGCCTCGCCGTCGGGCTGGCGGGTGTGACGCTCGCGCTCACCGCTCGCTCCTTCGTCCTGTTCTGGGGACTCAAAGTCGCGAAGCGGACGGAAACGGAACTGGACGAGATGCTGGTCCGTCTGGGCGCGCGCGTCGTCACCCTGCTCGTCGCGTACGTGAGCCTGTTCGCGGCCATCGAAGTCATGACGTTGCCTCCGCGCATCAGCACCGTCCTGACACGGCTGGTCGCGAGCCTGCTCGTGCTCCAGCTCATGCGCGCCGGCTTCCGCGCGGCGCACATCGGACTGCTTCTGCTCAGCCACCTGCGCGAGCGGTTCCCCATCGTCGAAGAACGCACCATCCCGCTGTTCGACCTCGTCGCCACGATCTTTCTCGTGGGCATCGCGGCCTACGCGCTGCTCCAGGTCTGGAACATCGATGCGACCGCCTGGCTCGCCTCGGCCGGCGTGGTCGGCATTGCCGTCGGCTTCGCCGCGAAGGACACGCTGGCCAACCTGTTCGCGGGCTTCTTCATCATCGCCGATGCGCCCTACAAGGTCGGCGACTACGTCGTGCTGGACACGGGCGAGCGCGGCGAGATCACGAAGGTGGGCGTGCGCTCTACGCGCATGCTCACGCGCGATGACGTCGAAGTCATCATCCCGAACTCTGCCATGGCGAACCAGAAGATCGTCAACGAGTCGGGCGGCCCGCACGAGAAGTTCCGCATCCGTATCAAGGTCGGCGTCGCGTACGGCTCCGATGTCGACCAGGTCGCGGGCGTGCTGGATGCCATCGCCCGCCGCAACGAACTCGTCTGCCACGACCCCGAGCCGCGCGTGCGCATGCGCGGGCTCGG
>JBFJPA010000280.1:0-6538 GCA_041617355.1 Longimicrobiales bacterium | reverse complement strand
GCGGCGGCATGCTGCTGGGCGCGCGGCTCGATTTCGCGGGCGAGGGGGTGGCCGCGGCGGCACTGCCGGGGGCGGAGTCCGGGCTCAACGCGTACATCCGCATCCTGCCCGACGGGATCGTGACGATCCTGGCCAAGAACCCGGAGATCGGGCAGGGCGTGAAGACGATGCTGCCCATGCTCATCGCGGATGAGCTGGATGTCGACTGGCGCACGGTGCGGGTCGAGCAGGCCTCGTTCGACTCCGACCGCTTCGACAATCAGTTCGCCGGCGGCAGCAATGCGACGCCGACTAGCTGGCTGCCCATGCGGCGCGTGGGCGCCGCGGGCCGGCACATGCTGGTGACGGCGGCTGCACAGACGTGGGGCGTGCCCGCGGCCGAGTGCACGACGGCTCCCGGCCTCGTGCGTCACGGGCCGACGGGCCGCCAGCTGCCTTACGTCGAGCTGCTCGACCGTGCGGCCACGGTGACCGCGCCGGACCTCGAGTCGGTCACGCTCAAGGGACCGGCCGACTTCCGCATCATCGGCACGCGTGTGCCGGGCGTGGACAACCACACGATCGTGACGGGCAAGCCGCTCTTCGGCATCGACTTCACGGTACCCGGCATGTTGTACGCCGTGTTCGAGAAGTGTCCGGTGTTCGGCGGCAAAGTCGTGAGCGCGAACCTGGATGAGGTGCGCGCCGCGCCCGGCGTGCGGCACGCGTTCGTGGTCGAGGGCGGCACCTCGCTGAGCGGCCTGCTCGGCGGTGTCGCGATCGTGGCGGACACGTGGTGGGCGGCGAAGAGCGCGCGCGAGCGGGTGCTGCGCGTGACGTGGGACGAAGGCGCGACCGCGCAGCAGAGCAGCGCGGGGTTCGCCCGCCGCGCTGACGAGCTGGCGGCGGGACCGGCGCAACGCTCGCTGCGGACGGACGGCGATTTCACGGGCACGTTCGCGTCGGCGCCGCACAAGGCCGAAGGAATGTACTTCTATCCGTTCCTCTCGCACGCGCCGCTCGAGCCGCAGAATTGTACGGCGCACTTCCGCGATGGCGCGATCGAGATCTGGGCGCCGACACAAACGCCGGAGAGCGGGCGCACGCTCGTGTCGCGCACGCTCGGCCTCGATGAGAAGGCGATCACGATCCACCTGCTGCGCTGCGGCGGCGGCTTCGGCCGCCGGCTCAGCAACGACTATATGGTGGAGGCGGCGTGGATCGCGAAGGAGATCGGCGTCCCGGTCAAGCTGGTGTGGACGCGCGAGGACGACATCCGTCACGACTTCTACCGGCCGGCCGGTTTCCACTACCTGTCGGGCGGGACGGACGCACAGGGCCGGCTCATCGCGTGGCGCGACCACTTCGTTTCGTTCGGTGAAGGCGAGCGCTTCGCATCCAGCGCGAGCATCCGCGGCAGCGAATTCCCGGCCGGATTCGTCCCGAACTTCGCGCTCGACGCGTCCGTCATGCCGTCGGGCGTGCCGACCGGCGCGCTGCGCGCGCCCGGCAGCAATGGCATCGCCTTCGCCATCCAGTGCTTCATCGACGAGCTCGCCCACGCGGCGGGCCGTGATCCGGTGCAGTTCCGGCTCGGTCTGCTGGAGCAGGCCGGCTCCGACACCGGCTTCGAGGCGGCCCGCATGAGCGGCGTGCTGCGGCTCGTCGCGGAGCGGTCCGGCTGGGGCACGCAGCGGTTGCCGCGCGGGACCGGCCAGGGCGTCGCCTTCCACTTCAGTCACCGCGGCTACTTCGCGGAGGTCGTGCAGGCGACGGTCAGCCGGGAAGGTGAAGTGAAGGTGGACAAGGTGTGGGTCGCCGGCGATGTCGGCAGTCACATCATCAATCCGAGCAATGCGGAGAACAACGCGCAGGGCGCCGTGCTCGATGGCCTGTCCGCCGCGCTCGGCCAGGAGATCACGATCGAACGTGGCCGCACGGTGCAGAGCAACTTCCACGACTATCCACTGCTGCGCCTGGCTCAGGCGCCGCCCGTGGACGTCCATTTCCTGACGACGGACAACGCACCGACGGGTCTGGGCGAGCCGGCATTGCCGCCCGCCATCCCGGCGCTCTGCAACGCGATCTTCGCCGCGACCGGCAAGCGGATTCGGTCGCTGCCGCTGGCGAAGCACGATCTGAGCTGGACGTGACACCGGCCCGCGCGATGCGGCTCCTGGTCGTGCTGCTGCTGGCCGGCCTTCCGACATCGGCCCGGTCCACGCTCGGCGGCCCCGCCGAGATGGCCCGGGCCGCCGCGCGTTTTCTGAACCAGCTGACGCCGGAACAGCGCGCTCGAGCGAGCTTCTCGTTCGATGATGCCGAGCGCTTCAACTGGCACTTCGTTCCGCGGGAGCGGCGCGGGCTGCCCCTCAAAGCCATGTCCGTGGCGCAACGCGAAGCTGCACGGCAGCTGCTGCTCGCCGGCGTCGGCGAGCGCGGCCATGCCAAGGTCTCCGACATCATGATGCTGGAGCAGGTGTTACGCGACATGGGCGGGAACCCCGCGATCCGCGATCCGGAGCTGTACTTCTTCAGCGTGTTCGGCTCGCCGGAATCTGACGACCCCTGGGGCTGGCGTGTCGAAGGACACCACCTGTCCATCAACTTCACCGTGGTGGGCCCGGCGCCGACGTCGAGCACGCCCGCCTTCTTCGGTGCGAATCCCGCGCACGTGCGATCCGGACCGCACGCCGGATTGCGCGCCCTCGCCGCCGAAGAAGATCGGGCGCGCGACCTGGTCCGCTCGCTCCGCGCCGACCAACGCGCGATCGCCATCATCGCCACCGAAGCTCCGCGCGACATCATCACCGGCAATGCCGCAACAGCAGAGGCGCTGTCGCCGGCCGGACTCGCCGCAGACCGGCTGGATCCCGACCAGTCGGCCCTGCTGCGCCGGCTCATCGACGAGTACCTCGACCGCATGGCGCCCGACCTCGCGGCCGAACGCCGCGACCGGCTCGGTCGCACCGACTTCCGCCGGATCACGTTCGCATGGGCCGGCTCCATCGAGCCGGGGCAGCCGCACTACTACCGCATCCAGGGCCCGACCTTCCTCATCGAATACGACAACACGCAGAACGACGCCAACCACATTCACAGCGTGTGGCGGGACTTCGACGGCGACTTTGGCCGGGACCTGCTACGCGAGCATTATCGCGAGGCGCCGCACGCGCATTGAGCGGGCGAATCGACCGCATCGTCTGTGCCCTCCGCCCCTCTCTCGCTCGACGCGTTGTCACTTCGGACCAGCCCGCCCGGCGTCATGTCGAACGCCCACGCCGTCATCACGGCGAGCACGAAGCCAATGCCGGCCATGATGACGACGAGCGTCAGTGCGCGATCGGGCACGCCGAGCGCCGGCAGAACCTCTCCCGCGACATCGATCGTGAGCCAGGCCGAGGCCAGGTAGACGATGCCGACGCGCACGACCCGCCGCTTCTTCAACTCCACCCAAAAGCGCAGCAACGGGTTCTTCGCCGATACGATCGGCTGCGGCTGAGCCAGCACGGCATTGGGTGTGATGCTCGGAGCGGACTCCGACTCGGCGGATCGGTCGAAGCTCGCCTCGAGGGCGTGGACGTCATGGGGCACGTATCCATCGGCGGCCGCCGAGTCCGCGAGCATGCCAGACGCGCGAGAGGCGACGGCGCGAGCACAGCCGAGGATCTCCGTCGCCTTCGCGGCCCACGCCTTGTCACGGTCCCGCAACGCGCGCTCGAGTCGATCCCGCTCGCGGTGGGCCTGCTCCAGCGCACGCTCGACATCGAGCTCGTGATCGATTTCGCGCGAAACCGCACGCGACAACGCGCACAGCACCGTGAGAGCCTCCTCACCCCAGTCGCAGGGGACGAACGTGAACACGGCGAACGCGCCGAGACAGTGACCGTCGTGCGTGCGCAGCGGAGCACCGGCGTAGGCGATGAGACCGAGCTCGGTCACCGCGGGATGTCTTGCCACGACGGGTGAGCGGCGGGCATCCGGGATCAACACGGGTGAACGCGATGCGACGACGTACTTGCACAGCGAATACTCGAGCGGCACGTCTTGCACGCGCGCCGACGGACCGGGCAGCCCGACGGCGCTCAGGAAGCTCTGACGGTCCGCGCCGACCAGCGTGACGGCGGCGCCCGGCACGTGCAGCGTGGTTGTCGCCAGCGTCGTCAGTCCGTCGAACGCCCCGTTCAGCACCGGACGCAGCGTCTCGACGCGTTCGACGGCGCGCAGCCTGGCCTCGTCGAATACCGGGGTCAGGGCTCCACTCCCGACCTGCGAAGCACCCGGCACCATGGGGTGCGAGAATCCGGCCCCGTGACCGTCGCCGGTGCTGTGCCCGTTCGAGTGTCCGTTCTGCGGTCCCATACGTCACCTCTCCACGCCTGACAGCCAACTGCCTGTCGGTCGGGACGATCCGTTTCGACCCGGCACGCATCAAGGTGCGAAGCCGTCGTCATGGCTGGATCAGCCGGGCCGGGCCCCGGCGCGGCACCGTCTGATCGAGGTCTGATCGCCGCCTGACGGCCTCATCCCATTGTCGCGAGCGGAGGGCGTCAGTTTCCGGCCGACGCGCTCCCCGCCGCCCCGAAGGTGGCGGCCACGACCGAATGGGGAGGCCAGAATGATCCGCGTCTGCGTGTTTACGACCGCCATGCTCGTGGCCTTGCTGGCGGCCGGCTGCTCGGATTCACCCACCGCACCCGTGCTCGTCGATGTCGCGGACGATGACAGGACGACGCTCTACGTGGAGATCGCCGGTCCCCGGGCGCTCTCCTCCCGTGGCGCCTACACCTGGCAGGCGGCGGTCGAGAACGGTGGCGGCGATATGGCGTACGAATGGGATGTCAGCGGGCTGCCCGCAGCAATCCTGTCGTCCGGACGGAATGGTCCTGTGTTCGAGCTACTGTTGGACCAGGCCAACTCGCTCCTCTTCGAGATCGGTGTGACCGTTCGTTCCGGCGACCAGGTCGCACACGCCACGGCATACGTCTCGTTCTGCCCGACGCCGTTCCCCGTGGATGACTGCGCGTTCATCCTCGAGAAGTATTGACCGCGCTCGGCTGGCCGGGGTGCAGGCACACTCCTGCGCCCCGGCCCGGGCCACAAACGCATCTCGTTGGCGTTGCGAACGTTGCCTCGGGTTTCCGTCCTTCGCTATACTCGGGAGCGTGGCGCCAAGCGCCACGACCAACGCCGGCAGCACAACTCGACTCACTCCGGCGACCCGGACGGCGCTCATGAACGACCGCCGACAGTCCGCGTCCCCACCGCCGTTTCTCGACCGCGCGACGACCGAATCATGACGGATCGCGTCGCGCTGCTCGGTGGGCTCCGCATCGAGCGAGGCTCCGAACGACTTACGTCGCTCGCGGGCCAGCCGCTCCGCTGCGCGTTGCTCGTCACCGTCGCGGCCGAGCGCGAAACGACGCGCGAAGCCGTGATGGGCCGACTGTGGCCCGATCGCGATCCCCGCAAGGCTCGGCACGTGCTCAGCCAGACGCTGTACGAGCTGCGTCGCGATCTCGGCGACGATTGGATCCAGACCGAAGGGGATGCGCTGCGCATTGGCGCCGGTGTCGACATCGATGTCCACGCATTCGAGGACGACGTCGCCCACGCTCGGTTCGAACAGGCTCTCGGTCGTTATGACGGCGAGTTCCTGCACGGCGTCTATCTCGCCGACACCAATCAATTCGAAATGTGGGTGGATGGGGTCCGCTCGCGGCTGCGGCGCGCACATCGGAAGGCGAGGCGTGAAGCCTTGAGCGAGCGACGGGCCTGCGGCGACCTGGCCGGTGCTCTCGCCGTGGCCCGACGCTGGGCCGAGCTCGAGCCGTTCGACGACGAGGCGCAGTACCAGTGCATCGAGTTGCTCGCACTGGCCGGCAGCCGCACCGAAGCGTTACGCCAGTTCGAACATTATCGAAAGAGCTTGTCCAGCGACGATGACGAGCTCGAACCGCTCGACGATCTGGTGCAGCTCGTGGCGAGAATCCGCAATGGCGATGGCGTCGAGACCCGCTCGACGGCGGCCGCACCCGACGCGGCCGTGCAGTCGGCGACGGACGCCATCGCGGTCATGCCCTTCCTCGACCTGAGCGCCGAAAGCCACGAGTACATCGGGGATGGCATGGCGGAAGAGCTGATCAGCACGCTGGCGCGTGCCCGCATGTTCCGCGTCGCCGCGCGCACGTCCTCGTTCAATTTCAAGAACAGCCAGCTCGACGCCCGCGAGATCGGCCGACGGCTCGGCGTGGGCCGCCTCATCGAAGGCAGCGTGCGCGTGGCGGAAGGCCGGCTCCGACTCGCCGTCCAACTGATCGACGTACAGGATGGCTGCGCGGTCTGGTCGGAGACGTTCGAGCGTGACCTGCGCGATGTGCTCGCCGTGCAGCGGGAGGTCGCCATCGCGATCGCGCGGCGTATGGGCATCACGGTCGACCGGGCGGCCGAGCGCGTCGGCAACGCCGAGCCCCGCCATCCGGAAGCGTATCGAACGTACCTGGAAGGCCGCTTCTTCTGGAACCGACGTACGCCAACGGATCTGCAACGCGCCATCGAG
>JBFJPA010000279.1:0-6564 GCA_041617355.1 Longimicrobiales bacterium | reverse complement strand
GACCGCGACTGCATGCCGGCCGCTTCCAGGCCATCGATGTGATCCTCGACCCACGGATTCTCGTCGTAATCGAGGAACCGCTGTCGGCGCATGGCCCGGTCCCGGAGCGGCGGCACGTCATCGCCGGCCTCGACGACGACGATGGACGCACGCGTGCGCTCGGCGAGGCGCTCGGCCATGAGCGCGGCCGTGATGCCCGAGCCGATGAAGCAGATGTCGCTTTCGATGACGCGTCGCATGGTCAGCCTCCGCGCTGGATCGGCGAGGGCTGTTGCGGCGAGGCATCGAGCGGACGACAGGTCTGGCGGCCGATGGCGGCGCGATGACAGAGATCATTCGCTTCCGGTGTGCCGAGCCACCATGCGAGCAGGCCGATGGCGACGTGTCGCGCCTCGAGCGGCGCAGGGACACGTTCGCCGCGTTCTGATCCGAGGTGGCGGAGCACGAGTGCACGGCGGCGTTCGACGTCGAGATCGGCGAAGCCGCGACCGTGACGACGTTCAGCCTCGAGATCCAGCGCCTGCAATTGCGCCGTCCAGCCGGGTGCGGGATCCGGCGGCAGATACTCCAGATCGGCGGTCCCGTAGCCGTGCGCACGCTCGGCGACCGGATCGTACGCGGCGAGCCACGCCTGGAACGCATCGACGGCGCGGGTCATGCCGGCGGCGCCGAGCTCGGAGGGCAACACGACATCGGCCAGTGCGCGCAACAGCCGTGCATCCAGACGCGCCACCGTGTTCGATTCGACGGCGTTCGCCACCGGCGATACGGCGAGTACCGGAAGTGTCGTTGCGACACCTTTGACGAAGCCCCTGCGCGACAGTCCGCCCATCAGCGTCCTCCTTCCGGTAACACGAAGGCCTTCAGCACGGCGCCGTCACCCGCGCCGGTCGCGATGACCACGAACGAACGGCCCGCCGACGTGCGATACGTCATGGGCACGGCATACCCATTCGAGCCCAGCTCGGCCTGCCAGAGTGTTGCGCCCGTGGCGCTGTCGATGGCGTAGAGCACATCGCCGCCGCCGGTCACGTAGAGCAGGCCGCCGGCCGTCACGATCGGGCCCGGCGCGCCGGCGACGCCGAGCAGTGGCGGCAGCTCGACATACTGCAGAAGCGGGTGTGTGCGCAGCGACGGCGTGTCGCCGAGCGGGACCTGCCAGCGATGCTCGCCCGTGTCCATGTCAATGGCCGTGAGCGTGCCGTACGGCGGCTTCGAGATCGGCAACGGCGGCAACCGCGCGCCTTCGCCGGACGGCGTATCGGCCATCGGCGGCTGCACGCGCAACGACGCGCCCCGGTCGAACGACCACTCCGCCGCGATCGTGTCGGTGACGGGACGTTGGATCAACCGCACGAGCGCGGGCTGGTTCGTCGCCTTGACGTAGAACGTGCGCGTGTCCGGATCGAACGCGCCGCCGCCCCAGCCGATGCCGCCGATCAGGCCCGGCATCAGGATGGTGCCTTCGCGGGACGGCGGCGTGAACAACGGCCCGTGACGATACTGGCGCAACTCGTCCAGCGCCCACTGCTTGATTTGCGGTGTGAAATCGATGACATCCGCTTCGCTGAAGCCCAACGTCGAGACGGGCGCCGGCCGTGTCGGGAACGGTTGCGTCGGCGCGAGGCGCTCACCGGGCACGTCGGTGTTCGGGACGGGCCGCTCCTCGATGGGCCAGACGGGCTCGCCCGTGACACGATCGAAGACGTAGACGAAACCCATCTTCGTCGGCTGGGCGACGGCATCGATCGTGCGGCCGTCCACGCGGATCGTCATGAGCACGGGCGCGGCGGGCAGGTCGTAGTCCCAGACGCCGTGGTGAACCGTCTGGAAATGCCACACCCGTTCGCCGGTCCGTGCGTCGAGGCAGACGATCGACTCGGCGAACAGGTTGTCGCCCTTGCGCGCACCGCCGTAGAAGTCGTTGCTCGGCGTGCTCACGGGCAGATAGACGAGGCCGCGTGCCGTGTCCACGCTGAACGGCGCCCACACGTTCGTGTGACCGACGCGCGACCAGGAGCCGTCCTCCCACGTTTCGTGGCCGAACTCGCCCGGCTGCGGGATCGGGCTGAAGCGCCAGACCCGCCGGCCCGTGCGCACATCGAACGCCTGGATGTCGCCGGGCGGATCGTTCGGGTACGTCAACCGGTCGCCGACGCCATTGCCGAGGATGACCAGATCGCGCCAGACGACCGGCGGCGAGGTATTCGTGTAGTGCAGGCGGTTGACGTCCCATATGAGGTCGGCGGCTAGGTCGACGACACCGCCCTCTCCGAAACTTGGGATCGGGCGGCCCGTCTTCGGGTCGAGCGCGATCAGCTTCCAGCGGCTGTTCATGAAGAGACGCCGTTCGGCGCCGTCCGTCCACAGCGCAACGCCGCGGTGCACGAAACCCGTGCCATTCGACGGCTGGCCGTGCCGGTACGCGCCGGGGTCGTAGCTCCACAGTTCGCGGCCGGTCGCGGCATCCAGCGCGATGACCCGGTTGAACGGTGTGCTCAGGTAGAGCGTGTCGCCCACCATGAGCGGCGTGACCTGGAAGTTGCCAGGCCGGGCCGCCTTCGTGCTGTCCGTGTCCTCGATGGCGGCTTCACCCGTGCGCCACTCCCACGCCGGCACGAGCCGCTGCACGTTGCCGCGGTGAATGTCGGCGAGCGGTGAGTACTTGGTCGCGTGCGCGTCCGCCGCATAGGCGGGCCACTCGATGGCGCGGCCGTTTCGCACGACGCGGCCCGCTCGCATGACGAAGCTGACCTCGCGCAACGCCGTGATGTCCTCGGCTGGATTGCGCGGCATGGCGATGAGGTCGGCATCGAAGCCCGGCGCGAGCGAGCCGATCCGATCGTCCAGTCCCAGGGATGCCGCGGCCAGCGAAGTGGCCGATACGACGGCCTGCATCGGACGCTGGCCGCCTTGCTGCACGCGATAGATCAACTCCTCGAAGTTGCGGCCGTGCGCGCCCGCGACGGCGTCCGTGCCGAACACGATGCGTATGTTCGGACGCCGCAGCGCACGGCGGAACGTGTCCAGCGCGCGCGGCACGGCCCGCTCCATGTGCGCGAAGCCTTCTTCGTTGTAGTTGCCGACACCCTCGAACTTTGCGCGGTTCTCCAGATAGTTCTGCAAGACCAGCCCGATGTTCGGATCATAGAACGTGCCGCGCTCGTTCATGAGATCCAGCGTGGCGTCGTCGAGGAGCGCGCCGTGCTCGATGACCGTGCAGCCCGCGCGCACCGCCCGCTGCGCGCTCTCCGGCCCGTGCGCATGCACGGCACTGCGCAGGCCGAGCGTTCGCGCCTCACCGCACGCGGCGTCCAGTTGCTCCTGCGACATCGTCGGGCCACCGCCATCGCGGATGCTGGCTGACGCGAAGATCTTGATGACATCCGCACCGTCCTCCTTCAAGCGGCGAACGGCCGCGCGCAGCTCGGCTGGCGTCCCCGTGCGCTCGTTGAGCGAGCGCAACGACGTGATGATCCGAGGGCCCGGGACTTCACCACGCGCGATGGCATCCCGGAGCGGGCCGTCCACGGTCGCCCCCAGGCTCTGCGCCGTCGTGATCCCGGACTCCAGCGTAATGCGGGCGTTCTCGACCGCGTAACGGTACGCCTGCTCGGGCGTCTCCTCTCGATCATCGTGCGTGCGGCCGTCCGCGTCGAAATGCCAGTTGATGTGCACATGCGTATCAATGCCGCCCGGCATGACCGTAAAACGCGAGAGATCGTGGGTCGCTGGACGCGCATGGCCCGTCTCGATCGCGGCGATACGCCCGTTCTCGACGACCACGGTCACGTCACGCTGAGTCCCACCGCGACCATCGAGCAACGTGCCGACTCGCAGTACGATGGGCGGGGACTGGGCAGTGAGGGGGGCGGCACTCGACGCGAGCGCGAGGACGAGGAGGAACGCATGGCGATCGGTCATGGGACCTCGGGCGGCCGAGATGGTGTGGGGGCTCGCCTCCGAGTCTACCGCGGCGGCCGCGCTGCGGCCATATTCGCCGCTCCTCCGGCCGGCTCTGGTGGAGAGGAATGAACACGCAAGGCACACCGACGAGGACCGTTCGGGTTCGGCTGGGCGCTGCCGGTGATGCGGCTGCCAGATCCCCGGTCTCGCTCGAGATTCACATTGGACGAGGAGGCGACCATGCGGAAAGCGAAATCACTCTACCTCACGTACTCGACGCTGGCGCTCGCGTTGTTCGCGGCGCCGGTCGCGGCACAACCGGGCGGGTTGATTGCCGAGCTGCTGGTCGACCTCGGTCAGGTCGAGAGCAAGCTCGTCGGTCTCGCGGAGGCCATGCCCGAGTCGTCGTATGCGTGGCGACCGGCCGAAGGCGTGCGTTCGACGGCCGAGGTGTTCCTACACGTCGCCGCGGACAACTTCTTCCTGCCGACCGTCGCGGGCACGGCTGCACCGTCGGACACGGGCATCAAACCGGGCGATTACGCGACCGTGAAGAGTTATGAGGAACGCAAGCTCGACAAGGCAGCGACCATCGCGGAGCTGAAGCGGTCGTTCGCGCACCTGCGGGCTGCCGTCACGGCCACGACGCCCGCTCGCCTCGAAGATCCCGTCGAAGTGTTCGGCATGAAGTCCACGGTGCGCGGATTCTGGCTGCTCGCGACGACGCACGTGCACGAGCACCTTGGCCAGATGATCGCGTACGCGCGGTCGAACGGCGTCGTGCCGCCATGGAGTCGATAACCGCATGACGCGTGCGTCGTGTGGCGCGCTGGTGCTCACGCTCCTTGCCGCGTGCGCGAGCGCACCGACGACGCCAGGTTCGGCCGGGTCGCCACGCGGCGGCGCGTTCGCCGCGCCGGCCGAGGTCGGCTTCGATCCCGCCCTGCCAGCCACGCTGGATGGCATCGTGCGCGAAGCGCTCATGGCTGGCGCTTCGCCGGGTGCCGCACTCGCGGTCGGCCGCCACGGCCGCATCATCCACATGCGCAGCTACGGCCGCATCGATCACCCGCGCGATGCCGCGGCCGTGACCGACTCCACACTCTGGGACCTCGCGTCGCTGACCAAGGTGATCGGCACGACGACCGCCGTGATGCTGCTCGAGCGAAGCGGCGAGATCGACCTGGATCGGCCCGTCCGCGATTACTTGCCGGAGTTCGATGCCGCAGACAAGGCGGGCATCACCGTACGCATGTTGCTCGTGCACACGGGCGGACTCGAGGCGTTCGCGCCGCTCTGGCGCGAACAGCGCGGGCGAGACGCGTACCTGCGGCAGATCAATGCCCGGCCGATCGAGGCGGAGCCCGGCACGCGCACGCGCTACAGCGACTGGGACTTCGTCCTGCTCGGGCTCATCGTCGAACGCGTCAGCGGCCAGCCGCTCGACGGGTTCCTGCGCGAACGCGTATGGCAGCCACTTGGCATGCGCGACACGCAGTTCACGCCCGATCGCGCCCTCCGAAACCGGATCGCCGCCACGGAGATCGACACGCTGCGCGGCGGCCTCGTGCACGGCTTCGTCCACGACGAGAACGCGTGGGCCCTCGGCGGCGTCGCCGGGCACGCGGGTCTCTTTTCCTCGGTCCGCGACCTCGCCACCTTCGCCAACTTCCTGCTGGCCGGCGGCGTGCCCTTGCTGGATCCGGCCGACCTCGCCCGCTGGACGGCGCGCCAGGCGCGGGGCTCCAGCCGCGCACTCGGCTGGGACACGCCCGCTCCCCGTTCCAGCGCGGGCCGATTCTTCTCTCCGCGCTCGTTCGGCCACACCGGTTTCACCGGGACGTCGATCTGGATCGATCCCGAGAAAGGGCTCTTCGTCGTGCTCCTCACCAGCCGCGTGAACCCGACACGCGAAAACCAGAAGCACATTGCGCTGCGACGCGCCGTCGCCGACGCCGTCCAGCAGGCGGTGCGCGATGCGCCGGTTGTTGACTGGGAAACGGAAGGGAACAGGGATAGGGATGGGGATAGGGGGAGGGATAGGGTAGAGGGGACAGGGAGGGATAGGGTAGAGGGGACAGGGAGGGATAGGGAATAGGGCGTGAGAGGGCACGTCCTTGTGCCCTTTACCCTCGCCCTTTCCCTGTACCTCTCCCTCTCCCTGTCCCTGTTCCCTTCCGTCTGCTACTGGTCCGCATATCCGTGCTCCCACGATCGCGCGGCGTCGTGGTTGCGCAGGTCGATGCCGGCCATGAGCCAGGCCTTCAATGGGAACAATACGTTCAGCCAGCCCGCGTGCACCTCGTTCCACTCGGCCGCGTCGACGCCGTCGTGGGTGAGCAGGAGATCGGTGCCGCCTGCTCCGTCGTGCGCGAGCTCGAAGCGCACGGACGCACCCATGTAGTCGAGCGAGAACACGCGGGGTCGCTGGCGCTCCAGGATCCGACAGGACCAGACCGAGCCATCAATGAAGCGGAACTGGATGTGCCCGTTCACCTCGATCGCGGATTCCGCCCAGAAGGCGGCCCGCCCGGCGGCGGAGTCGAGCGTGTCGAAGACGGTTTCGGGCGGTGCCGGGAGGTGCATCCGCCAGCGAATCGGGCCGCTGGGTAGGTCGCCGCGCAAGAGAACCTCCGGGACTGGGGAGAAAACGGAAGG
>JBFJPA010000278.1:0-6590 GCA_041617355.1 Longimicrobiales bacterium | reverse complement strand
GCGACGGGCGGCTGCGTGCCCGCCGCGGGCGTGGCAGGCGCCGGGGCGGGTGGCGTGACCGCGCCGGTCGATACCGTGTCCGCCGGCACGCCGGCCTCGGGCGGAACGGGCGGAAGTATGATGTTCGTCACGACCACGACGGCGATCATCAGGACGATCGCCAGCAGAAATCTTCCGCCTTCCATATCCCGTCAGTTCTATCGGTTTCGTCGTGCCCGCGTCCGCACTACGGCACGGGGTCGTGGCCGGTTCCGCCCCAGGGGTGGCAGCGGCCAATCCGGCGAACGGTCAGCCACGAGCCCCGCAGCGCCCCGTGCCGACCGATCGCCTCCTCCGCGTACGCGGAGCACGTGGGGGTGTAGCGGCAGGCCGGCCGCAACGCCGGTGAGATGGCGACGCGGTACACCCGGATCATCGCGAGGAGGAACCGCGCGACCATCGCCTGTCCCACCATTCCAGGAGCTGCTCGCGCAGCTCCGCCCAGGATGCCTGGTACGCTTCCCGCCGTGCCCGGACCAGCACGTCCGGGACCGATCCCTCCAGCGTCGCCGCGCGCGGCATCAGCTCGACCCGCGCGATCTCGCGGATCCGCCGCTTGAGCGCGTTTCTGGCCACCGCACTCCGCCCGTACCTCGGCACGACCACGCCCAGCCGGAACAGTGCGACGGGGGAAGGGGAGTCGAAGACGTCCAGATGGGCCGTCCTGCTCCTCTTCCCCCGTTCGAACATCGCCCGGATCTCAGGCCCGCTCGCCAGGCGGCGGGCACGGGACAGACCGGCTCGCCCTGGCCCTTGGGCCGGGGCCACCGGAGCGGGCGCTACTTCCGGCCGACCGTGACGGACAGCCGCTTCCGCCCCTTCTTCCGGCGGCGGCTCAGCGTCGCGCGGCCGGCCTTGGTCTTCATCCGCGCCCGGAAGCCGTGCTTGTTCTTGCGCTTCCGGTTGCGCGGATTGTATGTGGGCTTCCCCATCCTGCGGCTCCCGATCTGGAACGGACGTCAGCAAAGCTCGGAAGTATAAGCGCGCCGGCGGCCGGGGGTCAACCACGGACGCCGGTCCGGCCGGCGACGCTGCGGCTGCTGCGGCCGGCTCGGCAAACGGCCAGACCGGACAGGCCTGTCACGGTCCAGCCTTGTCGAGCGAGGACGGGCCGCACCTGCGCCGCGGTCCCGGGTCGGGGCGGGGCGGGGCGCGTTGACTTGTCCACATCGCGCGCATACGTTCGCTCCCTTGGCCGCGACCCGCCCTTTCTCAAGAGACACGATGGAGCTGACGGCGTCGGAAGCCTGGGCTCGAATCCTCGATCGAGCCCGGCACATGCTCCCCGAACAAACGTTCAGGACGTGGTTGGAAGAGACGGAACCGGTCGCACTCAGTGAGGACCGGCTGGCGGTGAATGTGGGGAGCGATTTCGCCGCGGAATGGATCGACAGTCGGTACGGTCGTCTGCTCGCCGATGTGGCGGAAGGCGCGATCGGTCGCCGACTCACGATCGCGTTCCGTCATCGCGGAAAGGACCGTGCCGAACCCGTGCGCACGACGACGGTCGCGCCGCCGCGCGAACCCGAGCGACCGGCTCGACCCGCAGTGACGGTCGGCGCACCGCTCAACGACCGTTACTCGTTCGAGCGATTCGTCGTCGGTCCGAACAACCAGCTGTCGGCCGCCGCGTGCCGCGCGGTCGCGGAATCGCCCGCACGCGCGTACAACCCTTTGTTCATCTACGGGGGCGTCGGCCTGGGCAAGACGCACCTCATGCATGCCGTAGGTCACGCGATCGGCGCGCGTGACTCGGCCAAACGGATCGCCTACATCTCGAGCGAGACCTTCACGAACGACCTGATCGACTCCATTCGCGAAGGACGGATGGCGGACTTCCGCCGCCGCTACCGGGAGATCGATCTGCTGCTCATCGACGACATCCAGTTCCTGGCGGAGAAGGAGCGCACGCAGGAGGAGTTCTTCCACACGTTCAATGCGCTGTACGATGCGCAGCGGCAGATCGTGATGACGAGCGACCGGCCGCCCAAGGAGATCTCGGGCCTGGAGGAACGGCTGGTCTCGCGTTTCGAGTGGGGGCTGGTCACGGACATCAAGCCGCCCGACCTCGAGACGCGTGTTGCGATCCTTCGCAAGAAGGCGGAGGACGACAACATTCTCCTCGAGGATGAAGTCCTCGAGTTCATCGCAAGGAACTGCCGTTCCAACGTCCGCGAGCTCGAGGGGGCCATCATCAAACTCTTGGCCTACTCGTCCCTGACGCGTCGTGAAGTCACTGTCGACCTGGCCCGTGAGGCGCTGGGCGGCGTGCTGCTTGCGGAGGATGCGCCCCCGATCACGGCCGAGGGCATCCGGGAGGCGGTCGCCAACGGGTGGGGTGTCACGATCGACGGACTGAAGTCGAAACGGCGGACCAAGGAACTGACGGTGCCGCGCCAGGTCGCCATGTACCTCATCCGCGAGCTCCTCGATCTGCCGCTCATCGAGATCGGTCAGCTCTTCGGTGGACGGGACCATTCGACCGTGATCCACTCGATCCGGAAGGTACAGGACGAGATGGGTTCTGACGCGGCATTCTCAGCCCGCGTCATCGCGATCCGGGCGTCGTTGAGTTCATGAACATCCGCTGTGGAATCGATGTCGGCAGTCGGCCGGTTGCCCACATCGGGAGGGCTCGCGTGGAAAGCTGTGGATGGGTGATCGGGTCATGCACATGTCGATCCACACCCGTCAGGAACGCTGGATCCGTTGTGGCGTCTGTGCGTGGCGACATGGCGCACCCCGTTATCAACGGTTCCACATTGCCTATTACGATGACGTTTTGATGGTATTGATTTCATCATAGACTGTACGGCGTGGAAAGATCAGTCGGATCGGCGGATCAGGATGTCCGACCCAGCGGGTCGCTGGCAGACGGATCCGGTACCCATGTGAGGATTCCATGAGATTCAAGATCACGCGGGAAAACCTGCAGCAGGGACTGGCAGCCGTCGGAGCGAGCATCCCGACACGCACGACGCTGCCCGTCCTGTCGAACATCCTCATCGAGGTCACCGCGGATGCGGTCGTGATGAGCGGAACCGATCTCGATATCTCGGTCAGTGTCCAGGTCCCGGCCGAGGTCGAGGAGGAAGGCGCGCTGACGGTACCGGCAAAGAAGCTGCAGGAGCTTGCACGCGAGCTTCCCGAGCACCCGGTCCGCATCCATTCGAAGGGGGATCGCTTCGAACTCAGCTGCGGTCGTGCATCGTTCAAGCTGAATGGGATGACGCGCGATGAGTTCCCGAGTTTCCCGCAGGTCAATTTCAGCAGCAGCTGGAAGATTCCCAGCAAGCTGCTTCACGAGCTGATCCGGCAGACATCGTTCGCGGTCTCGACCGAGGAGAGCCGGCCGATCCTGAACGGCGTGTTGTGGCAGCTCGATGGCGACAGCATGCGCATGGTTGCAACGAACGGCCACCGGCTGGCGCGCATGACGGTGCCCGCCGTCGGCTCATCCTCGCCCCGGGAGGACATCATTGTCCCGCCCAAGGCGCTCACGCAGGTCGAGCGGCTCTTCAGTGCGGACGATGAAGTCGAGGTCGCACGCAGCGAGAACCACCTCGGCTTCCGGCGCAACGGGACGCAGGTCTTCACGCGCCTGATCGAGGGGCCGTACCCGAACTACGACCAGGTCATCCCCCGCGATAACGACAAGACGGCCATCGCGAACCGCAACCAGCTGGCGCACGCGTTGCGCCGCATGGCCGTGGTCGCGAGTGACCAGACCCACCGGGTCCGCCTCAGCTTCAACGGCAATACGTTGCGTTTCTCGGTCGAAACGCCGGACCTGGGCGAAGCCCACGAGGAGATGGAAGTCGAGTATCAGGGGGACGCACTCGAGATCGGCTTCAATGCCAGCTACCTGCTCGAAGTGCTGAAATACATGCCGACCGAGGACGTGAAGCTGACGTTCAAGGCGCCGGAGCGGGCGGCCACGATCGAGCCCGTCGGCCACGGGGAAGACGCCGCGCCGGCGTATTTCTGTCTGGTGATGCCGCTGCGTCTGCTCGAGTAGCCGTCAGCCTGGCGAAGGCTCGTCCAGCAGCTCGGCGATCCCGAACATCACGCCGACCGGGACGCCGGCAGCAGTCAGCCGCTCGCGCCCGCCCTGGGCCCGATCCACGAGGACGAGGACGCCCAGCACCCGGGCGCCGGCGTCGCGCAACGCTGTGATGGCGGCCTCAGCACTGGCACCGGTCGTCAGTACATCCTCGACGACGACGACGTCAGCACCTGCCAGGAACGGCCCTTCGATCCGCCGACCCGTGCCGTGCTTCTTCTCTTCCTTGCGGACGGTGAACGCATCGATGTTCCTGCCCTGTGCCGTCGCCGTGTGGGCGATGGCGTAGGCGATCGGGTCCGCGCCGAGCGTGAGCCCGCCGACGAGCCTGGGCGACCAGCCCAGCCGGTCGAGTGTGTCCAGGCCGACGGCGCCGATGAGCAGCTGACCGCGGCCCGACATGGTTGTAACCCTGGCATCGACGTAGTGATCGGAGCGCGCCCCGCTCGAAAGCACGAAATCGCCGCGACGGACGGATCGCACACGCAGCAGCTCGAGGAGCGCGGCCCGCAGGGAGGCGGCCGGCGTCATGTCAGGTTCCACCCGAACACCCAGGCCAGCCCGATGAGGATCGTGATGCCGCCGGCGAGCCGGGCGATCCTGCGGGCGGCACGTTCGGACGGCATCATGGAGCGCTGCAGCACGACACCCGCGACCGCGGCGTAGGCCGCCATCGCCAGCGTGGTCCCGGCCGCGAAGGTCACGAGGAACCCGAGCGCGTGGGCCGTTGCCCCGGCCGCGGCGATCGGCACGAGCGCGATGACGGCGCCGTTGCCTGCCAGTCCGTGCAGCATGCCGATCGCGGCCGGTGCGTGTCTCGTGGTCCCGGACGCTGCCACGGGGTCGAACGCGTGGACATGGCGCGCCAGGCCGCGCGCCCGGACCAGCGCCCACACGCCCATCACGACCAGCGTGAGGCCGACCGCCACCTCGGCCAGCGCCGCTGCGGACGCAGGCAGCCTCGCCCCCACCAGCGCCAGCACTGCACCGACGACGAACACGACCAGCCCGTGCCCGGCGGCCCAGCGCACGCCGAATTCGAGGGCGCCACGCGGGCCGGGCCGCCGCAGCGCGAACATCGTGACGGCCGCGACGTGGTCCGGCCCGAAAGCGTGGGTCGACCCCAGAAGAAAAGCAGAGGCGTACAGCAGCGTGAGACTCATATTCGCCCGTCAGCGGTCGAAAACTCGGGACATCGCGCTCTGTGATAGCGCCCGGGTCTCGGGTCGTCAAGCATCCCGCCACTTGCCCGGACTCCGCTCGTCGTGGCATCTTCCTGTGCTGCGTCGTGTGCGGATCGCCAGGTGTGGTGCCAGGCGCCATTCGTGCCGGATGCGAAAGGAAAAGGATCGGGAATGTCCGGATACGCGATACTGGCTGAGCCCTGGTGGATCGCCGTCCTCTGGGTGGCCATCGCGGGTCACCTCACCAATATGTGTGTCACGCTGTACCTGCACCGGTCCGCGACGCACGAGGGTGTTGTATTCCACCCCGTGGTCCGGGACGCCATGCGCTTCTGGCTGTGGCTCACGACCGGCATGGTCACCAAGGAGTGGGTCGCGGTGCATCGCAAGCACCACGCCTACTCGGACCGGGAGGGAGACCCGCACTCGCCTGCCGTCGAGGGGTTCCTCGAGATCGTGTTCGGCGGCGTCTTCTTCTACCGCAAGGCTGTCCGCGACCGCGAGATGGTCGAGAAGTACGGCAAGGGCTGCCCCGAGGACTGGCCGGAGCACAACCTCTACCAGCGTGTGCCGTTCGGCGGGCTGGCCATGATGATGATGCTCGACGTGTTCCTGTTCGGGATCGCGACCGGCCTCGTCGTCTGGGTCTGCATGGCCGTCTGGATCCCGATCATGGGCAACATCATCAACGGGATCGGCCACGCCATCGGCTATCGCAACTTCGACACGAAGGATGAGAGCCGGAACATCATCCCGATCGGACTGCTGATCGTGGGTGAGGAACTGCACAACAACCACCACGCGGATCCGCGTTCGGCCAAGTTCAAGGCCAAGTGGTACGAGATCGACATCGGCTGGGTCTACATCCGGCTGCTGTCGGCGCTGCGGCTGGCCCGTGTGGTCTACGCGCGGACGCTGTCCGCGAAGGCGTTCGCGGAGAAGTACTACGTCCGGGCTTCGGACATGGCGGCCAACGCCTCGGCCGCCGCGCGTGATGCGGCGGAGGCCGTGACGGCGAAGGCCCGTGAAGCGGCCGAGACCGCCAGCACGAAGGCGCGCGAGGCTGCGGAAGTGGCTGGTGCAAGGGCGCGCGAGGCAGCGGAAGCCGTGCGGGCCACTGCCGAAGAGGCGGCGGAAGCGGTCCGGGCCAGGGCCGAAGAGGCCGCCCGCGCCGCACTCCCGGACGATCGCTCGGTGCCGGCCACGGACTGACGGCTTCTCCTGCCGGAACGGAGCGCGCGGCGCGGAACGAACCGGTTCCGCGCCGCGCGGCGTTTTAGAGAGCCGGGGCCGAACCAGCCGGT
>JBFJPA010000277.1:0-6638 GCA_041617355.1 Longimicrobiales bacterium | reverse complement strand
GCCTCGCCTGCCACGGGGCGCCGCGGCCCGGCGAAGACGCCATCGCGGCGACCGGCTTCCTCGGCAAGCCGGCCCGGCGCGCCATAGCGGGCATTTGCGGTCGCTGCCATTCCGATGCCGCCTTCATGCGTGATTACAACCCGACGCTGCGTGTCGACCAGGTCACGGAGTACCTGACCTCGGGACACGGGCTGCTCCTGATGCAACGCGACGATCCGAACGTTGCGACGTGCGTCGACTGCCATCCGCCGCACGGCATCAGGCCGCCGTCGGATCTCGAATCCACCGTGCACCCGCTGCAGGTCGCGGAGACGTGCGGGAGCTGCCACGCCGACGCCCAACGCATGGCGCGCTACGATCTGCCCATCGATACCCGGGACCGCTGGGCGATGAGCGTGCACGGCCGGATGCTGGAAGAGGACGGGGATCTTTCCGCGCCCACCTGCAACGACTGCCACGGCAACCATGGCGCGGCGCCACCGGGTGTCGGCTCGGTGCGCAATGTCTGTGGCCAGTGTCACACCGTAATGGCGGATTTCTTCACGGCCAGCGGCCACGTCGAGATCTTCGAAGAGGAGGGCCTGCCCGGCTGCGCGACCTGCCACGGCAACCACGCCGTCGAGGAAACGAGCGACACCGCTCTGGTCACGCGTAGTGACGAGGTGTGCGGCCGGTGCCACGTGCCGGCCGACCCGTACGGCGGCGAGTTTCTCGAAATGAAGCGAATGATCGACTCGCTCAAAATCGAGGCCGATCGCAGTCGTGCCATTCTGCACGATGCGGAAAACCGTGGCATGGAGGTGAGCCAAGCCCTGTTCGAGCTCGAAGAAGTCAACAACGCATTGACCAAAGCGCGTGGCGCGATCCACGCGTTGAGCATTGATCCCGTCAAAGCCGAGGTGGACGAGGGTCTGAAGCTCACCGCTGCCGGACTGCAGCGCGGCGAGGTCGCGCTGCAGGACTTCTTCGCGCGGCGCCTGGGCCTGGCGGCGTCGTTCTTCTTCATTCTGGCCCTGATCGCGGGCATTGTCGTTCGCATTCGTCTGATGGAGCTGTCATCGCCCATCGCAGAAGGGTCGCCGCCGACCCGGAAAGGAGATTCCGATGCACGGTGATGGAGCCGGTCGTGGCCTGTCACGCAAACGGTTCGTCGACTGGATGATCGGCGCCAGCGCCGGTGGCTTCCTCGGCAGCTTGCTCTATCCGGCGACGCGGTACCTGATTCCGCCGCCCGCCGCGGAGTCCGCCGTGTCCTCGGTCGTCGTCCCGTTCCAGCCCGTGGACATGACACCGAATTCCGGAAAGCTCTTCAAATTTGGCAGCCGGCCGGGCATTCTGATCCGTACGCCCGGCGGCGAGCTCCGAGCGTTCTCGGCCCGCTGCACGCACCTCGATTGCACGGTGCAGTACCGGGACGACCTGGGTCATATCTGGTGCGCCTGCCACAACGGCCATTTCGACCTGAACGGGCGCAACATCGCCGGCCCGCCGCCGGAGCCGCTCGAGGCCTATGATGTCGCCGTGCGCGGCAACGACATCATCATACGGCGCCGGAGCTGAATCATGGGAGTGCGCGGACGAACCGGGCGATTGCTCGACTGGCTCGATGACCGGGTGGGATTCCGCGCGCTCGCCCCGCTCGCACGGAAGAAACGCGTGCCCGTGCACCGGCACAGCTTCTGGTATTACCTGGGCGGCATGGCCCTCTTCCTGTTCGGGCTTCAGATCGCGACCGGCGTTCTGCTGCTGTTCTACTACCGCCCCAGCGCCGAGCACGCCTTCGAGTCGGTCCATTTCCTCATGGCCGAGGTCCGCTTCGGCTGGCTGATCCGCTCCATCCATTCGTGGGGCGCGAACCTCATGGTGTTCACGGTGTTCCTGCACATGTTTAGCGTGTTGATCCTGAAGGCGTTCCGACCGCCCCGGGAATTGACCTGGATCACCGGTGTCGGCCTCCTGGGTCTGGCCCTCGGACTGGGGTTCACCGGCTACCTGTTGCCTTGGAACACACTCGCGTTCTTCGCGACGCGGGTGGGTACGGAGATCCCCGGCGTGCTCCCCGTCGTCGGCCCGTTCCTGCGGGATCTCCTGCGCGGCGGCGAGGACGTGACGGGCGCCACTCTGACGCGCTTCTACGCACTTCACATTTCCGTGCTGCCGGGGCTCGCCATCATCCTCGTGCTGTTCCACGTCCTGCTGGTGCAACGCCACGGCATGAGCGTGCCGCCGGGGGTCGAGACGGAAGGCAATCCGGGTCGGAGCGTGCCGTTCTTTCCGAATTTCTTCCTGCGCGATCTCGTGGGCTGGCTGTCGGCCCTCGCCATTCTGGCCGCCATGGCCGCGTTTTTCCCGGCCGAGATGGGCGAAAAGGCCGATCCCTTCGCGCCGGCACCCGCGGGAATCAAGCCCGAGTGGTATTTCATGTTCATGTTCCAAACCTTGAAGTACCTGCCCGCCGAAATCGCGGGCATCGAAGGCGAGATGCTCGGCGTCGTCGGGTTCGGCATCGCGGCCGTGATTCTGCTCTTCATCCCCTTCTTGGACCGTCCCACCACGAGCCCCGCCATGCGCCGCGTCTGGCATGCCGTCCCGTGGCTCGCGCTCGTCTACATCATCGTGCTGACGTACCTCGGCTACGCGGCCAGCCCAACGGCGTAGACGCACCGGCCCCGCAGCGGACGGCGTGAATGTCGCACGGGTGTAGACCTGGAGCCTCCCGACAACGACTTTCTGGTGGGCCCCGGACACGAATGGACGGCGGAGGCACGTGTGGACGAGGAAACGCGTCGCCAGGGTGATGCGGACGAGACCAAATTCGAAGACTACCCGCTCACGCGCTCCGAATACATCAGCGCGATGGTGCATTTCTATCGCGGCGAGCTCGGCCGCGCGGACACCTGGCGCATGCGGCTGGACCCGACGACCAACTGGGCTGTCGTCACGGCCGGGGCCATGCTCTCCTTCTCGTTCAACACACCCGACCATTCGCACGTGAGCCTGCTGCTCGGGCTCATCCTCATCAGCATCTTCCTGGGCTTCGAGGCACGCCGATTTCGCTACTTCGATGTCTGGCGCTCCCGCGTGCGCATGATCGAGGAGAATTTCTGGATCCCCATCATTCGGCGGAACCTCATCAGTCCGCGCGAAGACTGGCGCGAGTTCGTCGCGCAGGATCTCGATCGCCCGACGTTCAAGCTCAGCTTCCTCGACGCCGTCGGCATCCGGCTCCGCTACAACTACCTGTGGATCTATCTGGCCCTGCTCGTCGCGTGGATCGCCAAGCTGCACATTCACCCGGCCGATGCCGGCAGCTTCGGCGAGATCGTGACCCGGGCGCGCATCGGGCCGTTCTCCGGAATCGTCGTGATGCTGCTGGTGGCGATCGTCTATGCGACGGCCATCTGGCTCGCGATTCGCCGCGGGCACCGGCGCATTGCGGTGGACGAGGTGCGCGGCGTGACGCCCGAGCTCAAGGAGTGGAAGACGTGAAGCGGCTCGGCATTGTCGCGGCTGTCTTGCTCGCGACCGCCGTGCCGGCGGCGGCGCAGCTCCGCACGCAGGCCATTCTCACATGGTCACCCGAACGGCCCGTGCAGGGCACGCTGTTCCGGGTGCGCGTCGAAAGCCCGGGCCGCGCGCTGGTGGCGGCCACGGGCCAGGCCGCTGGTGAGCCGCTCCACTTCGAGCCGACCGTCGACGGCGCGCTCGTCGCGTTCGCGGCCGCGCCGCTCGACGCCGGTGACAAGACGTCCGTGAACGTCGCCGTCGTGCACGCGGACGGCCGGGTCGATACGCTCGCCGTCGACGTGCCGGTCGCCGCCGGAAGCTACGCCCTGGAGCGATTGACGGTCGCACCCCGGTTCGGTGCGCCGCCCGATTCGGCGACGCAGGCCCGCATCGATCGGGAACGTGCCCGTGCGGCCGCCGTGTCGGCCGCCGCACACGAAACACCTCGCCTCTGGCGGGAGGTCGTCCCGCCGCGTGACTCGCGAATCACGAGTGGGTTCGGCAGTGGCCGCGAGTTCAATGGCCGGGTCCAGAGCCGCCACACCGGCACCGACTTCCAGGGCAACATCGGTGCGCCCGTGCACGCGGCGGCGCGCGGCATCGTCGCCTGGGCCGACACGCTACTCCTCGCCGGCCGCGCCGTCTACGTCGACCATGGCGCCGGCCTCGTCACGGCCTACTTCCATTTGAGTGAAACCGGCGTCGCGGAAGGTGACACGGTCCAGGCCGGACAGCGCATCGGAGCCGTCGGGGCGACCGGCCGCGTGACCGGCCCCCACCTGCACTGGGTCGTGCGCTACGGCCGGATCAGCGTCGACCCGATGCGCTTTCTCGACCTCCTCACGACGGAAAACCGCTAGCGGCCCCGCTCAGCTTTCCAGCGCGGCATCCACTTCGATCGCGACGTTGCCTTTCAGCGCATTCGACACCGGGCATCCGTCCTTCGCCGCCTCGGCCGCCTTCACGAACGCGTCCGCACTCAAACCGGGAACCACGCCGCGCATCCGGATGTGCATCGTCGTGAGACGAAACCCTGCTTCCTTCTTCTCGAACGTGGACGTCGCGGTCGCCGTCAGTCGCTCGGCGGTGTGCCCATCGCGGGCGAGACCCGCCGACAGCGCCATGCAGATACAAGAGGCGTGTGCCGCCGCGATCAACTCCTCCGGGCTCGTGCGGCCACCCGCCTGCTCCGCCCGCGAGGCCCACGTGATTTCCATTTCGGGCGCCGCGTTGCTCGTGTCGAGATGAACCCTGCCGCTGCCCTGCGCCAGGTTCCCGTTCCAAACCGCGGTCGCCGTCCGTTGCGTGCCGGCCATGAATCCCCTCCCGTTCCTCGTCATCCTGGTTGGCGCGGCAAGATTGCGACTCTTGCGCTCCTATGAAAGGGTGGCACCGAACAGCTCGAGCTGCAGCCACCGCCTCGCCACCGTCCCGCCGTCATCGCACTCTTCGAGCACCATCGCGCCCGGCGGCGCCTCCGCGGCACGCTCCTCCGCCACGACCAGCTGGAGTCGCGCCGAACGCCGCTTCCGTGGAGCCCGCCGCGCACTCGATGCGACGAGATCCGGCTCCTGGATCCCGGTCTCACGCCGCAGCCACGCCTCGATCAGCCCGACGATCCAGTCCACATCCGTCGTCGCGAGCGCTCGGCCCTTCGGGATCGAGTGCCAGATCTCCAGACAGCCACGGCAACAGGTGGCCGTCGCGTGCTGCGCGATGAACACCGGGTGGCCCCGGTAAGGCGTCTGCCGGCCATCATCCGCAGGCGACGCCGGCGCGACCCGCTCCTCGATGAGCTCACGCGCGTGATGAAGCACCTCCGTCATTCCTCGCCCATGCAGCTGCTCCCGTTCCGTCGCCAGCAGCCGCTTTCGCCGCCGGAACGCGGCGCTCGCGAGCCGGTCCAGCACGGGCGAATAGTCGGTCCCGGCGACCGGCCGTTGCGGCGCATCCAGATTCGGAAGCGGCAACGGGATCACGCCGGAAGACCCGGATCGAACGTGTCGGGCGGTCGCTTCACTCATGCCGGCCACCTCACCGATTCGCCAGGACTCGAACCTCACGCGCGTCGCTCGCGCGCGTCTCCGTCGTCACGAACGTCAGATCGTAGACCAGTGCCGTCGCCTCGAGCAACCGACGCGCCGGGTCCTCGCCAGTCCGCACCCGCGCATGCCCGCGGCGGACCACCTCATGGCTCAGCGCCGCCTCCCGGACCGGCACCGCGCGCAGCGCGTCCGCCACGAAGCCGTCCGCCTCGCCCTCTACGGCGACTCGCCCATCCTCGATCATTTGAAGCAGTTCCCACACACTCACCGGCGACAGCCACAGCTCGGCCGCCGGATCCTCGAGTGCCTGACGCACCCGCTCCACCAGCCGCTCCGGCTCGAGCAGGCTCCAGATCCAAATCGGGGTGTCCAGCAGCAGGCGCATCAGGTTTTGCGAAAAAGACTTGGCGGCTACGGCACGATTCCCGCACCGGTCACGCCGGACGCCCGGGGAACGACGCTCGCCGGGTCACATCGCCCACGACGCGCCCTCGCCGACGCAGCGCACCCAGCCAGGAGGCGGGAGGGGTCGGCGGTGTCGGCGGCACCACCTCGGCGACCGGCTGGCCGAACTTCGTCACGAGGACCGGCTGGCCCGTCGCACGAACGTGCTCGAGCACGGCCAGGCAGGTCGCCTTGAACTTGGAGATGGCAATGGTTTCCGGAGCCGGTGGCATGGCCGAAGATAGGGCTGGATACAACCATGGTCAATGACCATAGTCAATCCACCGCGCCCTTTTCACGATCTCACTGCACCCTCACCTTCTCCCGCGTGATCCGAGTCCAATCCACGGGCCGGCGACGCCGAGCCTGGTCGATCTCCGAAAACACCGGCTCCGAGGTCGTTGCCCATGGCGCGTGAGAAGAAACGCCGCCTGGCGCCGCTCATCTGGCGGGCGATCACGACCACGGCCCTGGTCCTCGTGGTGCTGGGCGGGATACGGCTGGCCTGGGTGCTGAAGGCGACCGAGCGTGTGCAGCGGACGGCGCTGCGGGCGGGCACGCCGATGGCGCGTTGGATCCCCTCGGTGACCTTTCGGGATGGTTACGAAGTGGAGATTCCGGCGCCGCCGGAACAGGTCTGGG
>JBFJPA010000276.1:0-6643 GCA_041617355.1 Longimicrobiales bacterium | reverse complement strand
GCGCCACGTCGATCTTCGATGGCCTCGACCAGACCCTGGAGGATCGCGCGCGGTCGTTGCGGGCGAGCGCGACCGTCGTCCAGGCGATTGCCGAGTACCGGAATCAGGTCGCTGCCGCGACCGCCGCATTCAACCCGCTCCGACCGGCCGGACTCGTCGCGCCGCTCGCCCGCGCGATCCTCGCGCTCGACCGCGCCGCTGGCGCCGACAACGGTGGTGAGCTCGCGTTCCACCTCGGCATCGAGCGCGAGCAGGCCGCAGACGTTCTGCGCCGCGCGGCCGGCATCGTCATCGACGCGACCGTCGACAAACAGCGCGTCATACCCGGCGGCGAGCTGACGCTGACCGTGCGCCTGTGGAACGGGGGTGAGTCTCCGCTCACCGTGAATGTGCTGCGCCCCCTGCTCGCGGGGGACCCCGTCGCGTCGACCGACGCTGCTGCGCCGTTCACGCTCGAGGCCGGGGCACTCGAAGAGCGCACGTTCCGCATCCGCGTGCCGGCCGATGCGCCCGTCACGGAGCCGTACTTTCTGCGCGCCGAGCGCGATGGCGCATTGTACCGCTGGCCCGCGGCGCCAGAACTGCGCGGGCTGCCGTTCGAGCCGCCGCCCGTCCGCATCAGGGCCGACGTGCACGTCTCGGACGTGCGGCTGTCTCTCGAATCCGAAGCTACGTTCCCGCAGGTCGACAAGTCGCTCGGCGAACTGCGTCTGCCCATCTTCATCGTACCGGCCGTCGCGGTTACCGCGACGCCGCACATCGCCGCGATCCCCCTCGGTGCCGTTTCGGAAGACGGGCGGTCGCGCGAGATCGTCGTCACCGTCGAGGCACAGGACCCCGCCGCCGACGGCACGGCCTCTCTCGACCTGCCGCCCGGCTGGCGTTCCGATCCCGCGTCCATCGACATCACCTTTGAAACCACGGGTGAGCGACGAACGGCCCGCTTCCGCGTCCTGCCGCCGGCGACGCTCACGCCCGGCACGGTGCAGATCGGCGCACGCTTCCGCGTGGCCACGGGCGCGACCTACGAGCGCGGCTATGCGGTGATCGCGTACCCGCACACGCGCGGACGAACGTTGTACACGCCCGCCCAGACGCGCGTGGCCGTGCTGCCGGTCGCGATCGCGGACGGACTGCGCGTCGGCGTTGTCGAGGGAGCCGGCGACGACGCGGCGCTCGTGTTGTCTCAGCTCGGCGCGACGGTCGAGCCGCTCGACGCCGACGCCCTCGCACGCGGGGACCTGTCCCGCTTCCACGCCATCGTTACCGGCACCCGCGCGTACGAGGTGCGCGCCGACCTGATCGCGAACAACGCGCGATTGCTGGACTGGGTGCGCGCGGGCGGGACCCTCGTCGTGCAATACAACAAGTACGAGCTGGTCGAGGGCGGCTTCGCGCCATACCCGCTGACCATGTCGCGGCCGCACGGCCGCGTCGCCGACGAGACCTCGCCGGTTCGCATCGTCGAGCCGGACCATCCCGCGCTCAACCGGCCCAACCGCATCACGACCGCCGATTTCGACGGCTGGGTGCACGAGCGCGGCCTCTATTTCGCCGACACCTGGGACGATCGCTACGCGGCTCCGCTGGAAATGGCGGACCCGGGCGAGCCGGCCCTGCGTGGCAGCCTCCTCATCGCGCCGGTCGGGCGGGGCCACTACGTCTACACCGGACTGGCGCTGTTCCGGCAATGGCCCGACGCCGTACCCGGCGCGTTCCGGCTCATTGCCAACCTGGTTTCGCTCGGTCGGACGGGCGAAACGACTCGTGAACCTCCACGGAGATGACGAACTGGACGATGTCGGAGTCAACGAAGAAAGTGGTCAGACCCATGCCGTTCCGCGTCCGCAGATCCGGCATCCACGGAAGCGGCGCATTCGCAACCCGAATCATTCGCAAAGGCGAGCGCATCATCGAGTACCGCGGCGAGCGCATCAGCGAGAAGGAGGCCGACCGGCGATATCCCGATCCCGAGGATGGGATCCCTCACCACACGTTCCTGTTTCAGGTCGATGACGACCTCGTCGTCGACGCCGCCGTCAACGGCAACGCGGCGCGCTTCATCAATCACTCCTGTGATCCGAACTGCGAGTCCATCATCGAGGACGATCGCATCTTCATCGAGGCCATCAAGACGATCCGGCCCGGCGAAGAATTGCACTACGACTACCAGTTCGTCCTCGAAGAACGGCACACACCCGCAGTCAAGAAGCTGTACCCCTGTCGCTGCGGCTCGCGGAAGTGCCGGGGCACGATCCTGATTCCGAAACGCGAGATGAGGTAGCCCCCTAGTCTTCCAACTCTTCCAGGGTTCTTGGCCAGTCTTCCCGCAGCAGCCGGCTGAAGGCGCGGTCGGCGAGCAGCCGGCCATCGGTCTGACAGCGCGCGCAGTAGTTGGTCTCGTTGCTGGCGTAGACGATGCGCTGGATGGGTGCCTCGCAGCGGGGGCACGGCTCGCGAAAGCGTCCGTGTACGGCCATCGCGGGGTGGAAGGCGGTGACCTTGTCGGGGAACTCGTCGCCGGCCTCGGCGATCAGGCGTTCGGTCCATTCGGTAAGGGATCGGCGTGTCGAGTCGTAAAGCCGGGAGATCTCGTCGTCCGTGAGCTGCGATGTGCGGCGGGCCGGTGAGAGGCGGGCCTCCCAGAGGATCTCATCGCTATGCGCGTTGCCGATGCCACTGAAGATGCGGGGGTCGGTGAGCGCGCGTTTGAGGGTTCGGTTCTCGCGTAAGAGTGCGGCGCGAAACGTGGCGAGGTCGACCTCGAGGGGCTCGACACCGCCGCGATCGTGTGCGCGCACGCCTTCCGCGCCGCGCACGACGTGCAGCGAGGCGCGCTTCTTCGTGCCGGCCTCGGTCAGGAGCAGCGTGCCCTCGGGGAAGTCGAAGGCGGCGTGGCCGAGCTTGCGCGGGACGGCCGCGCCGCGCGCCTTCCAGCGGAACCGCCCCGCGATCATCAGGTGGAACACGGCGTGCAGGTCGTTGTCGAACGACCACACGATGCGTTTTCCCAGACGGCTGACCGTGACGACAGTGGCGCCGACCAGGGCGGAGAGCGGCGGGTCCCAGGTCCGCAGCAGCGACGGCGAGGCCAGACGCACGGCCTCGAGCGGCCGTCCGGAGATGTGCCGCCGCAACGCATCCACGTAGAGCGAGATTTCCGGAAGTTCCGGCACGACGACCTCGGCGCGACGAAGGGCGAGCGACCGGCTCGGCCGCACAAGTTGAGGCCCGACCGTTCTCCGGCGCCACTGGCGGTCGGCCGCCCATGGCGAGAAATTGCAGTTTCAGCGCCGACCGCCCCGAGCGGCCGGCCGGACCGACGGATGAACATGAAACCGCCGATCCCGGGGAACGAGGCCCAGCGCGTCGCCGCCCTCCGCGAGTACCGGATCCTCGACACGCTGCCGGAGCAGGCGTACGACGACCTCACGCGGCTGGCCGCGCAAATCTGCGGCACACCGGTCGCGCTCATCACGCTGATCGACGCCGATCGCCAGTGGTTCAAGGCGCGCTTCGGCGTCGAGCAGATCGAGTCGCCGCGCGACGTGAGCTTCTGCGCGCACGCCATCCTCGAGACCGACCTGTTCGAGGTCCCCGACACGACGCGCGACCTCCGCTTCGCCGACAACCCCGGCGTGACCGGCGGCATGCGCGTCCGCTTCTACGCGGGTGCGCCGCTGGTCAACATGGACGGCCACACGCTCGGCACGCTCTGCGTCATCGACACCGTGCCGCGCCGGCTGACGGAAGGGCAGCAGAGCGCACTGCAGGCGTTGGCCCGCCAGGCAATGGCACAACTCGAGCTGCGCCGCAACGTCGCCCGCCTCGAGGTCCTCGTCGAAGAGCGGCGGCAGCGCGAGATCGACGCCATCGGCCGGGCCGCGCGTGCGGCACACCACCATTCCGTGCTGATGGAACTGGCACGAATGGAGAAATCCAATTTTTCGCATGCGCTCCGTGTCATCACGAAACGCGATGCGGAAACGCTGCGGGTTGCGCGCGTCGGCGTCTGGCTCTTCGAACAAGAAGGTGAGGCGCTCAGCTGCCGCTGCATCTACGACGCCCGGAAACAAGACTACGACCCGGGACCCCGGATCTCGGCGAGTGAGTTCCCGCGCTACTTCGCGGCCATCGAAGAGAACCGCGCGCTCGCTGCAACGGACGCGCGAACCGATCCGCGCACGTCGGAATTCCGCGACACCTATCTACGCGTCAACGGCATCACCGCGATGCTCGATGTGCCGATCTGGCGGGACGGCCGGGTCGCGGGTGTCGTCTGTCACGAGGACACGGCCGGTCCCCGCGAGTGGACCGCCGAAGACGAGGACTTTGCCGTATCCGTCGCCGACATGGTGTCGCTGGCGCTGGCCGCCGACGAACGGGCGCGGGCGCAGGAAGCGCTGCGTGCATCCGAGGCCAGCTATCGCGCCATCTTCGACCTTTCGAATGATGCCATCTTCGTGCACGATGCCGAGACGGGCGAGGTCGTGGACGCGAACCGCAAGGCGTACGAAGAACACGGCTACACGCGTGAGGAGCTGGCCGGGTTGCCGCTGGGCGCGTTGAGCGCGGCCGACGAGGGGTACACGGGCGAGCGACTGACCGAACTGTTCCAGCGGGCCGCCGCGGGCGAGCCGCAGTCGTTCGAGTGGCGGGAACGCGGCCGCGACGGACGCAAGCGATGGAAGGAGATCAGCCTTCGCCTCGTCGTCATCAACGGCAGGGAACGGCTGCTCGCGACCTCCCGCGACATCACGGACCAGAAGACCGCGGCCGAGACGGTGCGGCGCGCGCAGGAAGAGCTGGAGCTCCGCGTCGTCGAGCGGACGGCGGAGCTGGCCCGCGTGAACGTGGCGCTCCACGCCGAAATCCGGGAGCGCGAGCGCGCCGAGACCGAGCTGCAGCGTCGCTCTGATGAGATCGAGCGCCGCGAAGAACACTTCCGCACGCTGGTCGAGCAGTCATCGGATCTCGCGACGATTCTCGACGCGGACGGCCGCATACGCTACGAGAGCCCGTCGATCGAGCGCATCCTGGGATACCGCCAGGGCGAGCTCTACGGGACATCGGCCTTCGAGAACATCCACCAGGACGATCTCTCCGAGGTCATGGCCGCGTTCCACGACCTGTTCGCGACCGGACAGCCGCGCGTCGTCGAGTTCCGGTTCCGCCACAAGGACGGACGCTGGCGGGTGCTCGAGGGCATGGGCCGGCTGACACCGCCGGACTCGCGCATCCAGGGCGCCGTCGTCAATTCGCGCGATGTCACGGAGCGGCGCCGCGCCGAAGACGAGCTGCAGCGCGCCATGCGCGAGGCGCAGGAGGCGCGGGCCAGCGCCGAGCAGGCGAACCGCGCCAAGAGCGAGTTCCTGTCGCGCATGAGCCATGAGTTGCGCACGCCGATGAACAGCATTCTCGGCTTCGCGCAGCTGCTCGGCCGGAAGGAGCTCCCCATCGATCAGCGGCGAGCCGTCGAGCACATCCTGAAGGCTGGCCGCCACCTGCTCAACCTGATCAACGAAGTCCTCGACATCGCGCGCATCGAGACGGATCGGCAGACGTTCTCGCTCGAGCCCGTGTCGGTCGGCACCGTGTTGCGCGAGACGCTGAGCCTGATCCGGCCGCTCGCGGCGCAGCGCGAGTGCCGGCTGGACGACGCGGGCATCGCGGGTGCGTCGTGGCACGTGCGAGCCGACCGGCAGCGGCTCACGCAGGTGCTGCTCAACCTCCTGTCCAACGCCGTCAAGTACAATCGGCCAGGTGGCACCGTGCGTGTGAGTTGTGCGCCCGCGGACGGTGCGCCGGGCGCCGCCATGCTCGATATCCGCGTACAAGACACGGGTCAGGGCATTGCTACCGAGAAGCTGAGCCAACTCTTCATGCCGTTCGAGCGGCTCGGCGCCGAGCAATCGGACGTCGAGGGTACGGGGCTCGGACTGGCGCTGTCGCAACGGCTGGTCGAAGCGATGGGCGGAAGCATCGCCGTCACCAGCGTGCCGGGTGAAGGCAGCACGTTCACGGTCACGCTGCCGATCGCCGAAAGCCCGCTGGACCGGCTCGCCGGCAATGGCCGTGCGGAGGAGATCCAGCGGGATCCGCCGGAACGCGTCGCGACCTTGTTGTACATCGAGGACAACCTGGCCAACCTGAGTCTGATCGAGACGTTGCTCGAGAACCGGCCTGGCTTGACGCTGATTCCCGCGTTGCAGGGACAACTCGGCCTCGACCTCGCCTGGGAGCATCGGCCCGACCTGATCCTGCTCGACGTGCACCTGCCGGACATGCCCGGCGACGAAGTGTTGGGCCGGCTGCGCGCGGATGCCCGCACGGCGCGCACGCCCGTCGTCGTCATCAGCGCCGACGCCATGCCGGGACGGAGCCAGCGTCTGCTCGAGCGCGGTGCCCAGGCGTACTTGACCAAGCCGCTCGATGTGGACCTGTTCCTGGAGACGGTCGAGCGCCTGCTCGGGGACCCGGTGCCGTGATCGAGTCGCGCGACATCCACAACGCCCGCATCCTCGTCATCGATGACGAGGTCGCCAATGTGGAGCTGCTCATCGGGCTGCTCCAGGACGAGGGCTACACGCGCGTGTCATCGACGCAGGACCCGAGACAGGCCCTGCGCATGTTCCAGGAAGTC
>JBFJPA010000275.1:0-6650 GCA_041617355.1 Longimicrobiales bacterium | reverse complement strand
GCGCGCGTCACGCGCGCCGGGCCCGATCCTTTTCGGCAGCTCCCGCAGGCAGGCCGTGCCTCTCTCCGGGAGCTCCGCCGGCTTGCCCCGCCTGTCTCCCGACGGGTACAATCCCCCCGTTTTCCCAGCCCTCCAACGGAGGCAGTGTGAAGCGCGATTTCCTGGCCATTCCGGACTTTACGGCGTCCGAGCTGATGGACCTGCTCGACCTCGCGGCCCGCCTGAAGTCCGGCCGGGAGCAGGGCCGGCCACTCCAGGGGAAGACCCTGGCCATGATCTTCGAGAAGAGCTCGACCCGGACCCGGGTCTCCTTCGAGGTCGGCACCCACCAGCTCGGGGGCCACGCCCTCTTCCTGTCGTCGCGCGATATTCAGATCGGCCGCGGCGAGGCCATTCGTGATACGGCGCGGGTCCTGTCCCGATACGTCGATGGCATCATGATCCGGACCTTCGGACATGACCTCATCGAGGAGCTGGCGCGCTTCGCGGCCGTGCCGGTCATCAACGGCCTGACGGATCTTCTGCACCCGTGCCAGGTCCTGGCCGACCTGCTCACCATTCAGGAGGCGTTCGGGCGCGATCTGGGCGGCCTGCGGATCGCCTGGGTCGGCGACGGCAACAACATGGCGAACTCGTGGCTGAACGCCGCATGGCGGTTCGGCTTTGAGCTTCGGCTGGCGTGTCCGGAGGGGTATCATCCCGATGCGGAGATCATGAAGCGTGCGGGTAGCGGCGCGAAGATCGTGCTGACGGGAGATCCGAAGGAGGCGGTGGAGGGCGTCGACGTCGTGAACACGGATGTCTGGACATCGATGGGGCAGGAGGCAGAGACGGCGGCGCGCGAGAAGGCGTTCGCGGGCTACCACGTGGACGCGTCGTTGATGTCGCGGGCGAAGTCTCGGGCCATCTTCCTGCACTGTCTGCCGGCGCACCGCGGCGAGGAAGTTTCGGAGGACGTGCTCGAGGGGCCGCAATCGCGCATCTTCGACGAAGCCGAGAACCGGCTGCACGTGCAGAAAGCGATTCTCGCGACATTGATGGGAGGGGGTACCGGTGGCTGAAGCGCTGCGCCACACGCCGATCTTCGAGGAGCATCGCGCGCTCGGCGCGAAGCTGGTGCCGTTCGCGGGTTACGAGATGCCCGTGCAGTACCCGGCCGGAATCCTCGAGGAGCATGCGGCCGTACGCAAGGCGGCGGGTTTGTTCGACGTCTCGCATATGGGTGAAGTCTTCATCCAGGGCCCGGACGCCCTGGCCCTCGTGCAGCACCTGATGACGAACGACGCGTCGAAGGTCGCGGTCGGTCAGGCCCAGTACTCGGTGATGTGCCAGGAAGACGGCGGTGCGATTGACGACTGCATCGTCTACCGCTTCGCGGATCACTGGATGATCGTCGTGAATGCGGCGAACCGCGCGAAAGATGTGGCATGGATCGAGGCCGCGGCGCGTGGGCGCGACGTCACGGTGAATGATCGGTCGGACGAGATCGCCTTGCTCGCGCTGCAGGGACCGAAGGCGCAGGCCGTGCTGTCCCGACTCACCGACGCCGACCTGGATGCGATCCGCTACTACCACTTCGCCGAAGGCGCGGTGGATGGGACGCGGGCCGTGATCAGTCGTACCGGGTACACGGGTGAAGACGGCTTCGAGCTCTACGTGGAGGCGGCTGCAGGCGCGCAGCTGTGGCGCCGCATCCTGGAGGTCGGTCAGACCGACGGCACCCTGCCGGTCGGCCTCGGGGCGCGCGATTCGCTGCGTCTCGAGATGGGCTACGCGCTATATGGCAACGATCTCGACGAGTCGCACAGCCCGCTGGAGGCGGGATTGGGTTGGGTCGTGAAACTGGACAAAGGCGACTTTTCGGGGCGTGCCGCGTTGCAGAAGATGAAGGACAACGGCGTGCGCGAGCGGCTCGTCGGATTCACGCTCAAGGAGCGAGGCTTCCCACGCCATGGTTACGTGATCTGTCACCAGGGTGAGCCGGTCGGCGAGGTGACGAGTGGCATCCACAGTCCCTCGCTCGGGATCGGCGTAGGCATGGCGTACGTGGCGACGGAAGCAGCGAAGCCGGGCACATCGATCGAGGTGATGATCCGCGATCGAGCTGTCGCAGGCGAGGTCGTGCGCCCACCCTTCTACAAGGACGGGTCCGTCCGGAAGTGAAGCCGTGGACCCCCTCCGCATCGCGATTCTGACGGTATCGGACGGCGTGTCGGCCGGCACGCGAGAGGACCGCAGCGGTGACGCGCTCGCGGCCTGGTCTCGCTTTGCCGGCCACACTGTCGTCGATCGTGCGGCCGTGTCCGACCACGCCGAGGCGATCGCGGGCCGGCTGGCGGCCTGGGCTGATGGCGGCGGTGTCGATCTTGTCGTGACGACCGGTGGCACCGGTTTCACCGCGCGCGACGTGACGCCAGAGGCGACACGTGCGGTGATCGAGCGGGACGCGCCGGGCGTCGCCGAGGCGATCCGCAGCCACGGCGCCGCGGAGATGCCTTATGCGTGGCTCAGCCGTGGCGTGGCCGGGATCCGCGGCCGCACTCTGATCGTGAACCTGCCCGGCAGCGAGGGCGGTGTGCGCGACGGCATTGCGGTGCTCGACCCACTGGTTCGCCACGCGACCCAGCTATTGCGCGGCATCGAGACGGGCCGCCACGAGCGACCGGGCGAAGGTTGAAACGAGGAAACACAACGTCATGGCCGAGACGGTTCTCATCACGACGCAAGACCTCGAGCCGGCGGTTCGCCTGCGCGACGCGTTTCGCGACGATGGCTACGCCGTCGAGCTGCTCACGCCCGGCGAACGCATCGGCGATGTCGAGGACCCGCGCCTGCTCGTGCTGACGGGCGGGCTCGAAGAAAAACAGTCCCGCAGGCTGCTCCGCGAGGCGTCCGAGTACGAGCGCCTGCCGGTCATTGCGCTGGTCGATGACCACGCCGCGCCACCGGTCCGACCGCCCGGTACGGTCGAGGTGTTCGTCAAGCCCGTCGAGCCGGCGGAGATCGCCGCCGCCGGCCGCCGCCTCATGGAACGGCGTCGGCTGCGCGAGATCACCGGAATCATCGGCGACACGGACGCAATGGTCGAAGTGCTCGAGCGCGTGATCCAGATCGCGCCCGTCAGCTCGACCGTCCTGATCACCGGTGAAAGCGGGACCGGAAAGGAGCGCGTGGCCCGCGGCATCCACGCCCTCTCACCTCGCCGCAATCGACCGTTTATCGCGGCCAACGTCGCGGCGCTTCCGGAAACGTTGCTCGAGTCCGAGCTGTTTGGTCACGAGAAGGGCGCCTTCACCGGCGCGATCGGTCAACGAAAGGGGCTCTTCGAGTTGGCCGACCGGAGCACGCTATTCCTCGACGAGATCGGCGAGATGCCGCCGGCCACACAGACCAAGTTGCTACGCGTCCTGGAAGAGCGGGAGTTCATGCGACTGGGCGGCGAAACGCCGATTCGCGTGGACGTGCGGGTCGTCGTGGCGACCAATCAGGATCTGCGCGGACTCGTCCAGCTCGGCGAGTTCCGCCGCGATCTCTACTTCCGACTCAACGTTCTGCACATCGAGCTGCCACCGCTGCGCGAGCGCCGCGCCGACATTCCGCTTCTGATCGAGCACTTCATTCGCGAAACCAGCCGCGAGCACGATCGCCCGCACATCCGGATCTCACCCGAAGCTGCCGAGATCCTGATCCGACACGAATGGGCCGGCAACGTGCGTGAGTTGAAGAACCTCGTCGAGTCGATGGTCGTGCTGTCGCCCGGTGTCGTGATCCGGCCAGAGGACATTCCACCGGAGATCCGCGATGGCACCCGCACGTTGCTGCCCGTACCCGCGCGGCGTCCGGACTCCTCAGGTGCGCGCGCGGGCCCGGAGCTCGAGTTCGTATTCCGCACTCTGCTCCAGCTGCGCATGGACGTCGAGGACCTGCGGCGCGAGTTCGAGCTCTATCAGCGCCGGCACCCGGAGCTGGCCCCGCCCTTGCTCGGACCCGCACTGCCCGCGCCCGGTCCGCTCGGCGAGCCCTCGTTCCGCGAAGTCCGTGAGATCGATGTCCGCGAATCCGAGCCGGCTACCGAGCCCGAGGCGCTCGAGGACGAACACGAGGTCGTCGTGTTTCGGCCCGGTATGACCATGAAGGATCTCGAGAAGGCTGCCATCACGGCCGCCCTCAAGGAGGTCGCCGGCAACCGGCGCAAGGCCGCCGAGATGCTCGGAATGGGCGAGCGAACGCTCTATCGGAAGATCAAGGAGTACGAGATCCCGCTCTGATGCGGGCCGACGCCGCCAGGCTGTCGCTCAGCCGCGTCCCGTGCGGGCGCGAACGCGCGAGCGCTCCCGCTCCAGCCGCTGCAGGATGGGAAGCCAGTCACCCGCTTCGTTCAAACCGTAGCGGACCGTGATGGGTAACTCGTAGTTGATCGGCTCATCGAAAACATAGACGGCCGACTGCGTTTCCTGTTGCTGCAATCGCTGTCGGCCGAACCCGGACGTCACCGGACGAACCAGGATCGCGCGCATGATCCGTCCCTGGTGAACGAGCTGGAGATCTTCCGGCGTGAATGTCACATCCGGTTCGTAGCTGAAGAACGAGACCAGAAACAGCGACCGTTCCTGGCCGGGCTCCAGCAGGCTCGTCGAGAGCGCGTGGAGACGCTCATACGTATCCGGCGCCAGCAAGCGGGTCACGAACTCGGCCAGCGGTGTCACCTTCACGAGAAGCGCTCCGCTGCGGATCGACAGCGTGACCTCTTCCTGGCGCAGCGTGCCGTAGCCGGGTGGGACGAGATTCGTGGTGTCCGTGCGCTGTGCCGCGACCGGGCTCGGGCCGGCTTCCGGCACGCCGCCCGCGCAGGCCGCCACGAGTCCGAATGCCGCCGTCGCCACCATGCGCATCATGACCGATCTCCCGTGAGCAGGTGCTCGAGGCTTTCCGTGAGATCCGCACAGCCCTCGCCCGTCGTCGCGGAGACCGCGAGGATCTGTTCCGGATCCACGTCCAGCGCGCGGACCAGCTCGTTTCGCTGTGCCTCCCGGTGCGTGCGCCCGATCTTGTCCGCCTTCGTCAGCACGATCAAAGTGGGCACGCCCAAGTCCGCCAGGTACTCGATCATCCTTCGATCCTCCGCGCGCAGCTCGTGGCGGATGTCGATCAGCTGTACGACGCCCTTCAACTCGCGGGTTCCGGAAAGGTACGCCTCGATGAGCGGGCGCCATGCATCCCGAATCTCCGACGGTACTCGCGCGTAGCCGTAGCCGGGCAGGTCGACGAGCAGAAACTCGAGATCGTCCCCTTGGGCAAGACCGGCGCGGACTCGATAGAAGTTGATCTGCTGCGTCTTGCCGGGAGTGGCCGAGACGCGCGCCAGCTTCGCCCGCGGTCGCCCCAGCAGCCGATTGATCAGGCTGGACTTGCCTACGTTCGACCGACCGGCGAACGCGATCTGCGGCAGCCCTGCAGGAGGTGCTTGTCCTGGTCGCGCGACGACGCCGGCAAGCTCGACGGCCCTGATGATCACGACAGGCCGTCCGTCCGTCCGCGCCCCGTCACGCCTCCTTCTTCTTCACCTCGGGATGCAGAACCAGCAGCGGAGGGATGCCGTCCGTCACGCTTTCCGCCGTGACCACGACCTCGCGAACGTCATCGCGCGACGGGATCTCGAACATCACGTCACGCATGAGGCCCTCCAGGACCGCCCGCAATCCGCGCGCACCCGTGCCACGCTCCAGCGCCCGCTTCGCGACCGAGCGGATCGCATCCGCGTCGAACGTGAGGTGGATCCCCTCGAGGTCGAACATCTTCTCGTATTGCTTGAGCAGCGCGTTGCGCGGCTCTTTCAGAATGCGCACGAGCGCCCCTTCATCCAGCGAATCCAGCGTGACCAGGACCGGCAGCCGCCCGACCAGCTCGGGGATCAGGCCGAAGCGGAGCAAGTCATCGGGCTCCACGTTCTCGAACGGGCTCACCCGGTCGCCGACTTCCGCGTGCAGCCCGCCGAATCCGATCCGGCGATGTCCGGTCCGCGCATCGATGATCTTCTCGAGACCGTCGAACGCACCGCCGCAGATGAACAGGATATTGCGCGTGTTGATCTGAATGTACTCCTGCTGCGGATGCTTCCGCCCGCCCTGCGGCGGCACGGACGCGACCGTGCCTTCCAGGATCTTCAGCAAGGCCTGCTGCACGCCCTCGCCCGACACGTCGCGCGTGATGCTCGGGTTCTCCGATTTCCGCGCGATCTTGTCGATCTCGTCGATGTAGACGATGCCGCGCTCGCACTCTGCGATGTTGAAGTCGCTGGCCTGGAGCAGGCGGACCAGGATGTTCTCGACATCCTCGCCGACGTAGCCGGCCTCGGTCAGCGTCGTCGCGTCCGCAATCGTGAACGGGACCTGCAGCACGCGGGCGAGGGTTTGCGCCAACAACGTCTTGCCCACGCCGGTGGGCCCGATCAGCAGGATGTTCGACTTCTCGATCTCGACGTCGTCCAACACGCCGTGATGGTTGACGCGCTTGTAGTGGTTGTAGACCGCGACGGCCAGCGACTTCTTCGCTTCTTCCTGGCCGATCACGTACTCGTCCAGCGTGTCCTTGATTTCGCGCGGCGTCGGAATCCGCGGTACCGCCTCTGCGGCTTCGCGTTCTTCTTCTTC
>JBFJPA010000274.1:0-6661 GCA_041617355.1 Longimicrobiales bacterium | reverse complement strand
GGCGGCATGCCGTGCTTGCGGAAGTTTCCGACCATCTCGCCGAGGGTCCAATAGGTGTGTTCGTTGAGCTCGTCCCAGAACTGCCAGGCGGGGATGGTCCGGCCGGCGAAGTCGAGCGGGCGGTTGCGGGCCGTGTCCGGCTGAGCAAGCAGGAGGCCGGTCATGAAGTCGAATGCGCCGTCGATGGCAGCCTTGAGCGCGGTGCGCGACGCGGTCGCGACCGTTTCATCCGGAGCTTTGAAGGGCGCCGATTCCGTTCCGACGAAGCGGGACACGGCCTGCGCGTTCGCGACGGCGGCATGGTAGACGTGGCCGGCGAAGGAGCGCTGGCCGGGGTGGTCGGGATCGGCATAGAGAGACTCTGGCATGGAGTCGGCCATGGCGTGAAGAAACCTGCGCTGGCTCTCCAGCGACGCGAGTTGGACGGCCCGGTACTCCGGCGGCATGGCCCACTGCGTTTCACCCGACTTCACTCTGCGCATGACCTCGGTGGTGACACGTCGCGTTCCGTCCGCGGCGACGCTGGTGTTGGTCATGCGATACTCGTCGTTGCCGATGCGTTGACGAATGCGGAGGACACGTGGCCGGCCATCGCGCTGGATCTCCCAGACCCAACGATCGCCATCCCTGCGCCCCAGGCCGATGTTGCGGTCACCGGCGATGCCGAACCAGTGGCCGACGGAGGTCTCCGAGGCCGGGTCGTATTGAAACATCCCGGTCCCGGTATACCACTGGCCCGATGCGACTTCCTGACGCAACCGCGTGATCAGGAACCGTGAATCGACATCGAACGTGAAGGACTGCGTCTGCCGGACTCGCCGGCCATCGGGCTGCTCGAGCCAGCCCTCCCACTCGCCGACCAGCCAGTGCGTCCAGTCGTACGAATGCAGAGGCGGCAGCAGTGGCAGTGGCTCCTGCGCGTGGAGTGCGGACAACGGCGACAAGGCTAGCGCACCGCCGAGTAGAAGATGCAGCGTTCTCATGGACACCTCCGTGAATCCGTGCGGTCATTCCTTCGGCCGGCGAATGTGGGCCGGCCAACGGGCCTGCGAGCCCGTCGCTCCACCTCGCTCGAGCAGTTCCCGCAGCCCCTCCAGCGCGACCGGCCAACCGCCGGAGACCGCGCGATACGTAGGCGTTTCTCCGTCGAACTCGTCGTGGACGACGGTCAGCTCGCAGCCGTCTTCAACCGGGCATAGCTCCCAGGTGACACGCGACGGCAGGTCGGCAGTGGTGTCCGCATCGCGCAAGACGCGCAGCGAATACGACAGGCGGTGAGGCGCCGAAGCGTCGAGCAAGGTGCCTTCCATGTAGACGGAGCCGTCCTGCGTCTCGTAAACGATACGCACGCCGCGCGTCCATTCACTTCGCACGGACAGCCCGAAGAGATACTGCCTCGTGTAGGCCGGGTCGGTGATCGCCTTCCAGACCGCTTCGATCGGAGCGCGGATGCGGATGCGATGCACGAGCGTCGGCCGACCCTCACGCACTCGCGCCCCCTCGCCGCGCCGAATCGGATCCGCCGGATTCCAGCGCCTCGCGCAGGCTCGCAAGTGACAACGCGGGTTGCGTCACGAGCAGCTCGACCCAGCCCTGCCACGCTTCGAGGAGCGGCGTCGGGTTGAGAAAGTGGAGCTTCTCGCGGCCTCGCCAGCGCGTGACGACGAGGCCCGCCTGCTCGAGCAGCGCGAGGTGCTGGCTCGTCGCCTGGCGGGTCATGGGCAGCTCGTCGCTCAGCTCGCCGAGCGTGAGTCCCCCTCGTCGTGCGAGGGCGTCGAGGAGTCGGCGCCGGCCGGTGTGGCCGAGGGCACGGAAGAGCGGTTCGAAGGGGTCGCGCCGTCTGGGCATGGGCCAATATGCAAGTTTTTACTTGCATGTCAAGGTCGCCACCGGAACGCTTCTTGACCGCGAATCGTGGCGCTGCCGAGGTGGGTGCGTGCTCGGCGGCACGTTGCACGGTGTCCCACCGATGCCACAAATTCCGCTTACACCGCCAGATACGAACGAGCGGGAGCCCGGTTACGGGGGTTGGGGGCTTTCGCGTCCCACGGAGGTCGGGTGGCTCATGGGCATCACGGCACGACAGACGTGGCGGTCGTACCGCTTCCTTCCGCTTCTTTTCGCGACAGCCTTCTTCCTCGCGTCCTGCGACGGCGATGGGGTCGAACCGGGGGCCGGGTCGCTGCCGATTGCGCTGGCGCTTCGGCTGCCGGCATCGGCCGGCGGTCCAGCCGAGGCCTTCGCGCGCGTGGATCAAGTTTCGATCCGTGTGACGGTAGGCGGCACGGTCGTCCACGAATCGACGGAGGCGTTCGATCCAGCGGGCGAGACGCGCGTACGGGTTCGCCTCGACCGGTCCCTGGCGGGGTCTTCGGTCCGGGTCGATGTGACGTTGCGGGTGTCGGGGAGTGCGGTGTTCCGCGGTCAGGGCACGGCCACGCTGCAGGAGGTCGGGGCGACGACGGTCGAGCTGGACCTGCTTCCGGTGGTAGGCGGCATCGCGCTGCAGAATCCGGTCGCCCTCTTCACGGCGCTCGGCGACCGCCAGCGGTTGTCGGCGGCGGCCGTGTTCGCGACGGGTGACACGATTCCGGGTGTGACGATCACGTGGCGCGGCCTGGATCCGTCGATCGTGACGGTGAGCGCGAACGGCGATGCGCAGTCGGTGTCGGATGGTGATGCGCGCGTCGAGGCGCAGGCCGAGGGAGTTACGGCGAACGGCACGGCACGGGTGCGTGCGGAAGCGGCGACCGTGACGGTCACGCCGAGCCCGGGCGTCGTGTCGGTCGGCCAGACGCTGCCGTTCGAGGCACGGATCGCGGACCGGAACGGCAACCGGCTTTCCCGCGCGCCGACGTGGGCCTCCTCGAACACGGCAGCGGCCACGATCAGCGCGAGCGGCGTCGCCACGGGGGTGGCGCAGGGTGTCACGACGATCTCGGCGCGTGCGGACAATGCGACGGGCAGCGCGCAGTTGACCGTCGTGGCCATTCCGCTGGCGCCGTCGAACCTGTCAGGCCGGATTCTCAACGAAGCCGCACGCACGTTCGAGCTGAGCTGGCAGGACCGCTCCACGAACGAGACCGGCTTCACGGTCGAGCGTCGCGTGGGCACGGGTGCGTGGATGCAGTTCGCGCAGGTTGGCGCGAACACCACGACGTTCCAGGGCGTGGCGACTCCGGGCGAAAACCATTTCCGCGTCGTCGCGTGTAATTCGCAGGGGTGCAGTCCGCCGTCGAACGAGGTGATGCTGAACTTCCGCATCGGTCCGCCGGTGGTGCGCACGCTGGCGAGTCCGGACGTTGGAACGTTGCGCGGCGACGTATCCGCGTCGACACAGTACCGTACGCAGTTCCATTTCGGCTTCTCACCCGCGGATTTCGAGCCGAACTGCGGCCAGTACGAGATCTGCTACTACGAGACGCCGTTCCAGGTATCCAGGGAATCGCGGGAGTGGACGGCGCCCCTGCCGTTCGCGTACACCGGAGAAACGGTCTGGTACCGGATCATGGCGGAGAACGAATACGGCCAGGCGCTCGGTGACCTGCGCTCCCTGCAGATCCCGGATCTCGCGTTTTCGGCGAATCCGACGACGTACGTGCCGGGTCAGACACCAGTCACGCTGTCCCTGACGTACGCGGCGCCGGCGGGGACGGCGCAGAGCCCGATCGCGTCCGTGCAGTTCTTCGGCGTGGGATCGGCAGGCGCCGACGGCATCCCGGACATCGTCGATTCGGGTGGCCAGCGACTGTTCATCTATCGCGTCAACTACATTCCGCCCGCCGGCTACAGCTCCGTGTTCGTTTATGCGACGGCGTTCTTCCGCTCCGGGGTCGGCGTGGACTCCGATGGCTTCTGCATCGGCTCGTGCAGCGGCGAGCTGCGCGACCCCCGGTTGAAGCGGTCCGGAGCGAGCAGGATCGAACGGACGAGCGGGCGGGAGGAACAACCATGAGGATGTGGATGAAGACGGGTCTCGGAGTGCTGATCGCACTGCTCGTTGCGGGTTGTGCAACTGCCCCTCGCGCGACCGTGCCTGCTCCCGCCGAGGTACCGGTGCTGGAAGCGCAATATCGGAGCTCGCCGGGCGATGCGACGTTGCGTGCCCGGCTCGGCGCCGCCTATCGCGCTGCAGGCCGGCCCAACGATGCTGTTACGCTGCTCCGGCCGTTCGCAACCGCGGGCACTGCATTGCCGGCAGGCTCCGTCACGCTGGCCGGCGCGTACGAGGATCTCCAGCAATTCGGCGAGGCGCGCACGATCTACGCGAGCCTGTCGGAGACGGCGACGGGGCGGCTGCAGCGCGAAGTGAGCGCGCGCATGTTGGCTCTGGATCGGCTCGAGCTACAGGCGGCCGTCCGCAACGCGATCGCACGCGAGGAAGAGTTGCGCGCGGCCACGCCGCCCGCCGATGCCGTCGGCGTGTTCCCGTTCCTGTTCGAATCGACGAACGAGTCGTTGGCGCCGCTGTCCCGCGCCTTGGCCGCACTGCTCGGCGTGGATCTGGCGCAGACGGACCGTTTGCGCGTCGTCGAGCGCGCCCAGTTGCAGTACCTGCTGGACGAGCTGCAGCTCGCCGAGAGCGCTCGCGTCGACACGCTGACGGCGGCGCGGGCGGGCCACCTCGTGGGCGCGGGTCGCATCGTCCAGGGCCGCATCGATGGCGCGGCCGATGAGATCCGGCTGCAGGCGGCGGTCGTGACGGTCGGCGGGGCCGAAGCCGTCCGTGTGTTGGACGAGGAAGGCCGGCTCAACAGCCTGTTCGACATGGAAAAGCAGCTCGCGCTCGACATCTACGACGCCCTGGGCATCCAGCTGACCGTCGCGGAGCGGCAGCGTGTGAATCGGCGGCAGACGCAAAACATCCAGGCATTGCTGGCCTTCGGGTACGGACTCGAGGCCGCGGATGCGGGTCGCTGGGACGAGGCGCTGGAGCGCTTCACGGAGGCGAGCCGGCTGGATGCGAACTTCGAATTGAACCAGGACTGGATCACGCGCGTCGAGGCGACGCGCACCTTCGAAGCCCAGGGCAGCCAGGGCCTGTTGCAGATCGCGCTGGGCGGGCCGACCGATCTGCCCGACTGGCTCAGGGTGCGGCAGCGCTTCATCGAAATCGAACGCATCGTGCCCGATCCACTGACGCGTGATGCCGTGACGCAGGTTCTCGGTACGGAGGGCCTCGACCGCGGCCTCATCCTCGACGTGATCATTCGCCGGCCGACGGGAGGTTCGCGATGACCCGCTCGTGGCTGTGCACCCTCGCACTGCTCGGTGTGGCGTCTCCGGCCGCTGCCCAGCTCACCGGCGGCAGGGCCGGCGCCGGTTTCACGTGGGAGACGATCCGTTTCTCCGACGCGGAGCGCATCGACATCGAGACGCTCACGCTGTTGAGCGCACCGTTCGCCGCGACCATCCCGTTTTCGCGCGCAGTCGAGCTGTCCGTGAGCGGTGCGTGGGCGCGCGGCGAGCTGTCGCGTCCGACGGGCGAAGCCTCATCCGTGTCGGGCCTGACCGACACGGAGATCGCGCTGCGCGCGATGGTCGGTCGTGACGTCCTGACAATTACCGCGATCGCCCAGTTGCCGACCGGCGTTTCCGAGCTGACGGCTCCGGAGGCCGATGCTGCGGGCATGTTCGCCGCCGATGTGCTGCCCTTCCGCATCACGAACTGGGGCGCCGGCGGCGGCTTCGGCCTCAGCACCGCGGTGGCCCGTCCGGTGGGGGATTTCGCGTTTGGTATCGCAGTGGGCTACGTGGTGGCACAGGAGTTCGAGCCGGTCGCCGAACAGTCGTTCAAGTACAGGCCCGGCAACCAGTTGCACGTGCGGGCCGCGATCGACAGGACGTTCGGCACCAGCGGGAAAGGCGCGCTGACGGTGACGTGGCAGAGCTTCGGCGACGACCAGTCGGACGGCGACAACCTGTTCCGCAGCGGCGATCGGCTGCAGAGCGTTGCGTCCTATGCGTTTGCGGCCGGGCCCCAGGGCAGCGGCATCGTCTATGCAGGCTACCTGCGACGCGCGAAAGGCGAGTTCCTGCGTGAGACCGAGCTGGAGCCCGCCAAGAACCTGGCATTCGGCGGGATCGGCCTGCGGCTCCCCGCCGGTCGCACGGTCTTCCAGCCGGCGGCCGACCTGCGCGTGCAGGGCGGCGATGAAGGCGCGGGCTCGGGTTATACGGTTGGTATTGGCGGATCCGTAGATCTGCCGCTCGGAGCGGCGCGATTGGTCCCGACGCTGCGGGGTCGGTTCGGGAGCGTCGAATTGTCGTCCGGTCTGGATAGTGGCTTCACCGGTGCGGAGCTGGCGGTCGCGCTGCGCTTCTGAGCGCACGGGCGCCGGCGCCGAGCACCATTCACGAGAGAGGGCTCGATGAGGAGAATCGTGTTGCCGCTGTTGGCGGCATTGGTCATTCCCGCCGCAGTGTCTGGCCAGGCACAGGAGGATCGGCGCCCGGGTGTGGCCGTGTTCCCGTTCGAAGACGGCGGCTGGGCCGGCATGACCGTGGACGACCGGGCGGCCCTCGGCATCGGCCTGCAACAACTGCTGCTGAACGAGCTGTCGCAGAACACGAACCTCCGGATCGTCGAGCGGAATCAGCTGCGCGCGATCCTGCAGGAACAGGATCTGGTCACGTCCGGTCGTGTGGACGCGAGCAAGGC
>JBFJPA010000273.1:0-6664 GCA_041617355.1 Longimicrobiales bacterium | reverse complement strand
GTCTGGTCGGAGAACTACGACCGCGAAGCCGGCGAAGTCTTCGCGCTTCAAGACGAGCTCGCGAACTCCATCGTGACGGCGTTGAAGCTGCGCATCGGGCCAAGCGAGCTGCCAGCCGGCGGCACCGAAAACGCACGCGCTCACGACCGTTACCTGCAAGGCCTGTCGCGGCTGTACCGCCGCACGCCCGCAAGCCTGCGGGAAGCGCTGGCGCACTTCGAAGCGGCGATCGCCGAAGACTCGACGTATGCACACGCCTGGGCGGGGCTCGCCCAGACGTATGCGCTGCTCCCTTCCCTGACGGATTTTCCCTTCGAAGACGCGCTCGACCGCGGCACGCTCGCCGCCGCTCGCGCGATCGAGCTCGACGCGCAGCTCGCGGAGGCGCACGGTGCGCTGGGTCAGATCGCGCAGACGTTCGAGTGGGATCTGGCCGGCGCCGAGCGTGCGTACCGACGCGCCATCCGCTTCGATTCTACCTTTGCGACCGGCTACCAGTGGCAGGCCGAGACGTTGCTCATGCTCGGCCGCGTCGATGAGGCGGAGGCCGCGATCGCGCAGGCGCTCGAGCGCGACCCGATCGCGCCGGCGGCCATGGCCGTGCAAGGGTATCTGCTGCTCGTGACCGGGCGGACCGATGCGGCCCTCGCCGCGTGGACCGACCTGCTGCGTATGCACCCGGACTTCACGCTGGGCCGCCTCAATCTCGTGTTCGCACTCATCATGGCCGGCCGGCGCGATGAAGCCGTCGCCCACATCGATCGCCTCGAGCTGCCCGACCCGGTCGCCGCGGACGTGCGCGCGGCCGCGCTGCGCACTGCGGACGCGCCTGCCCTGCGCCGCATTGACGACGCGTTGCCCGGCTCGGTGGCCGCTCTCTGGCACGCCGCTGCCGGCGATGCAGACGGCAGCCTGGCCGTCCTCGAGAAGACGTTCGCCGAGCGACACGACGGCAACCTGCCGTTCGTCCTCCTGCACCCCCTGCTCGCGCCGCTCCGCCGGCAACCGCGGTTCCTCGCCATCGCGGATCGACTCTCCGTCGTCATTCCTACGTAAGGATTTCGACCACGCCTCCCCCGACCTCGGGAGGGGCATCGACAGGACAAAAGCGCCAGCCTCGATTCGGCCTCCGACCCGTGCCCCCGCCGTGCATGCCGTCCTACGATTCGGTGGGACGATGTTTCAGAGGAGCAACGACATGGAAGGTCCGGCATTCGTGCCGGGGGCCAATGGGTCCAGGAACGGCACACTCACCCTTCGGTCCGGCCACTGCGGACCGCCGACGTGCGCGAACGGCGGTCTCGTCGCCGGGTGGCTCGCCCAGCGCCTCCAGGGACCGGTCGAAGTCACACTCCGCCGCCCGATTCCGCTCGAACAACCCGTAACCGTCGAGCACCTCGGCGAAGCCGTGATGATCCGCCTCGGCAACGAGATTCTCGCCCTGGCGCAACCCACCACCCCGCCCGAGGCACCTCCCCCGGCGCCCAGCTGGGCCGACACGCTGGAAGCCTTCGGCCTTCGAACCCCACCCGACTCGCACCCCTTCCCGACGTGCTTCGTTTGCGGACCGGCCCGTGACCCCGGCGATGGGCTTCGTATCCTGCCGGGACCCCTGAGCAACGGCCGCGGCGTGGCCGCACCGTGGATCCCCGACGAATCGACGGCGGGCTCGAACGGCCTCGTGCGCCCCGAGATCCTCTGGGCCTCGCTCGACTGCCCCGGCGGATTCGCCGCCCTGCAGGGCAGCCGACCGCGGCCCATCGTCCTCGGCCGCATCGCGGCCCAGATCCGGCTCGGCCTCCGTCCCGGTGATCCCTGCATCGTCCACGGCTGGCGCATCAACAGCGAGGGGCGGAAACACGAGGTCGGAACCGCCCTCTATTCGGTGGAGGGCGAGGCGTGGGGTGTGGCCCGGGCGGTTTGGGTGGAGGTGTAGGCGGTACGGACGACCCGTAAAACCCCGCCACGACCGTCGCACCGATTGACGCCTCCCCCTCACTCGGCGCGCATGGTCTCGACCGGGCTCATGCGCGTCGAGCGTAGCGATGGCACGTAGCTGGCCAGCCACGCTGCGCCGCCGAGCAGCGCGAGCGTCAAGGCGAGCGTCAACGGATCCGTTGGCCGCACCTCGTACAGCAAGCTGCGCAGAACCCGCGTCGTTGCGAGGGTGAGCGCCAAGCCGATGACGACGCCGATTCCCACCGGCGTCAGATATCCACGCTGCAGGTGCGCGCGAACCGAGCCGGCCGTGGCACCGAGCGCCATGCGGATCCCGATCTCGCGTGTTCGTGTCGCGACGGCGTATGCCACGACACTCCAGATACCGACACAGGCGAGTAGCAGCGCGACGGCGGCGAACACGCCCAGCACGAAGACGGTGAAGCGACGGGGCGTGACGGATCCGGCGAGGCGCGCCTCGATGGTCGAGATCGCGACCGGCACGTCCGGGTCCACCTGGCGGACGATATCGCGCACGGCTGGCCCGACGGCGTCGATGGTCGTTCGGGGCCGCACCAGCGCGGTCATGCTCCACGTTCGGAACGGCCGCTGTCGGTAGCTGAAGTACAGCGCCGGCTCGGGCTCCCGCGTAAGGTCGCTCTGGCGGATGTCGTCGACGACGCCGATCACGGTCGCCCAGACGTCCTTGTCCCAGTAGTCGTCCATCCCCCCGCCCTTCATTTCCTTACCGAGAGGATCTTCGCCGGGCCATGCGAGCGCGGCGAACGCGCGATTGACGACCACGACGTGCGGAGCACCGTCACGGTCACGCTCGTCGAACGTTCGGCCCGCCGCGAGCGGAATCTCGAGCGCACGGAAGTAGTCGTCGCTGATGACGAAGTAATCGCCAATCACGCTGCCGTCGCCGTTTGCCCGGCGCACGGGGATGTCGCCGTTGGGAACGCTGGACAGCGGGGCCGACGAAGTGAGACCCACGGCCTCGACAACCGGCGAGGCCTGCAGCTCCGCGAGCAGCCGTTCGTAGTACGAGCGCCGCGCCGCGCCGTCCGGATACCGCTGATCGGGTGGGCTGAGCGTAGCCGTGAGCACGGACTCCGTCCGGTAACCCGGGTGTACGGCGAGGACGGAGAAGAAGCTGCGAATGAGCAGGCCGGACCCGGCGACGAGCAGGAGCGCGAGGGCGACTTCGAGGGTGATCAATGCCTTCCAGACCCGGTGGCGTCCGCGGTCGTGGCCGCCGCGGCCGCCACTGCGGAGCGTCTCCGCGAAGCGTCCTTCGGAAACGCGCAGCGCCGGCAGCAGGCCGAATAGCACGGCCGTCGCGAGGGCCACCAGGAAGGCCGTCGCAACGACCGGAGCGTCCAGCGTGACCTCGCCGATGCGCGGGATGCCGGCGGGCGCCAGGGCCGGGAGCACGCGGATCATGGCCCACGCGAGGGCAAGGGCGAGCGCTCCGCCCGTAGTGGCGAGCACGAGGGCCTCGACGAACAGCTGGCGGACGACCTGGCCGCGAGCCGCCCCAAGCGAGCGACGCACGGCGATCTCACGTTCCCGACCGGTCCCACGCGCGAGCGTGGCGCTCGCCAGGTTCGTGCAGGCGACGAGCAGCACGAGCACGGATGCGCCGAGCAGAATGAGCAGCGCACGCCGCGAATCGGCGACCGTCGCGGCGTGCAGCGTTTCAATGGTGACCTCGCGGGGGAAGAACCCCTCGAACCACGTCTCGTTGACGACGCCCGGATCCTCGTCGAGGAACGACGCCGTGATGGCGTCCAGATCGGCATCGGCTGCCTCCAGCGCGAGACCCGGACGCAACCGGCCAAGGACCCGGTAGTTGTGCGAGGTCCGCGACTCCGCCTGCTCGTCGAGCTCGAGGGGGATCCAGATCTCGGCGTCGGCCGGGTACGCGAAGGCCGGCGGCATCACACCGATGACCTGCGCGCTGTGACTGCCGACGGTGAGCGTGCGCGACGTGAAATCCGGATCGCCTCCCAGGTGCGTGCGCCAGAAGCCATCGCTGACGACGACCGCGGGAGCCGCGCCACGAACGTGCTCAGCGGAGGCGGGCGCGCGGCCGCGGACCGGCGGGACGCCGACCGTCTCGAAGAACCCTTCGCTGATACGGGCGACCTCGGTCCGGAGTGGTGCGCCCGCGCCGAGCACCGTCGACGTCCACGAGTTCCAGGCGACCAGACCGTCGAGGCTGCGCGTCCGATCGCGCCAGTCCACGAAGTTGCGCCACGCGGCGGCCATCGGCCGGCCGTTGCCGTTCACCTCGCGGACCAGCACCAGGCGGTTCGCGTCCGGGTACGGCAGCGGGGCGAGCAGGATGCCGTGGACTACGCTGAACACTGCGGTGTTCGCGCCGATGCCGAGGATCAGCGTGAGGAGCGCGGCGAGCGTGTAGCCAGGGCTCCGCCGCAGCGTGCGAATCGCATACTTCAGGTCGTGAAGCCGCATGATGTGCCGTCCATTCCGGGATTCGCGCCGTGAGACAGGCTCAGGGCGCCCCGGGGTTGAACGGCGAGGGGCGGAACGACGGTTCCCGGGACGAGTCGTACGTCAGGCGGGCTCGGCGCCGGGCCTGCCGTCTTCCGTCACGAAGGTCGCGCGCGTCAAGATCGTCGAACCGGGCTGGGTCACGGTCGGCACGACGCGGTAGGCCGTCGTCCAGCGGGCGGCCGTCACGTCGCAGCGCACGTAGCCGCGCTGGCCGTTGAAGAACTTCACGTGCGGATTGGTGGACAACATGGCCGCGGTGCCCTCGTTCGTGTCGCGGCCATCGCCGCCGGAGCTGATGGACGTTGCGACCAGCTCGGTGCCGACCACCGGTGCTGCGTCGTCGTAGAAGCGGGTGCGCAGCTCGCTCAGCCAGTTCACGTGCACGTCACCCACGATCGACATGACGTTGGGCAGGCGCTGCGTGTGGAAGAAGTCGAGCAGGCGGTCGCGCTCGGCGATGTAGCCGGCCCACTTGTCCATGCTTTGCTCGAGACCGGCCTCGCGGATCCGGCCGACCGGCGCAATGGGAATCTGGTGCGCGAGCACGTTCCAGCGTGCACGGCGTCGACGCAGATTGTCGAACAGCCAGCGACGCTGTGTCTCGCCCAGCATCGTCGCGCGCGGGTCTTCGGCCTCGGTGCAGTTGGCCTTCATGCCATCGCCGCACGGCTGGTCCGTTCGATACTGGCGCGTGTCCAGCACGTTCAGCTCCGCGTTCCTGCCGAAGCGGAAGCGACGGTACAACGGCATGTCGGGCCCGCGGGGCCGGTTCTCGGAACGCAGCGGCTGGTGCTCCCAATACGCCTGATACGCGGCCGCGCGGCGGCGCAGGAAGTCCTCGGCCGACATGTCGCCCTCGTGCGCGGCGCCCGCGTAGTTGTTGTCCACCTCGTGGTCATCCCACGTGACGATGAACGGGAAGGCGGCGTGCGCCATGCGCAGATCGGGGTCCGCCTTGTACAACGCGTAACGGTTGCGGTAGTCGGCGAGCGTGAAGATCTCCGGCGAATCGTGTCGGCGAACCTGATCGTCGGCCGGCCCGTTCTCGTAGATGTAGTCACCCACGTGCACGACGAGCGTGATGTCTTCGTCGGCCATGTGACGGTAAGCGGTGAAGAGCCCCTGCTCGTAGTGCTGGCAGGAGCAGAACACGAAGCGCAGGGCTTCGTCCGCATCGTCTCTCGGCGCCGTGAACGTGCGGCCGGCAGGGCTGCTCTCGCCGCCCGCGAAGAAGCGGTACCAGTAAGGTCGTGCCGGCTCCAGGCCGCGCAGCTCGACGTGAACGGAGTGCGCGAGCTCGGGACTCGCGATCGTGCTGCCCCGCCGGACGATCCGGCGAAACGATTCGTCGGCGGCCAGCTCCCAGTCCACGGATACGCGCCGATCCGGCATGCCGCCCCCGGCGTGCGGCTCGGGGGCGAGCCGCGTCCACAGCACGACGCGATCCGGCGTCGGATCGCCGGATGCCACGCCGAGCGTGAACGGATACTGGCGCAGCCGGGGCCGCCAGTCCTCCCGCCTGCCGGGCATGCCACGCAGCGCGAGCGCGCCCGTCAGCGCACCCGACAGCGCGAGGAACTCCCGGCGTGAGCCGGTGTCTCGGAGCAGCCGTGTCCAGTCGGTTTCGCGCATGGTCTTCGGTTTCGGGGACGGGCGCGACGGCACGCGACATGATAGCATGTCGGGTCGCCGAAGCGGCAACGATGATGGCGGAACGAGGCGAGAGCGGGGTCATGCGAGCCGGTCGATACAGATCATTCTTGCTGGTGATGTGCTCGCTGACGGCGTGTGTGCCGTTTGTCGCGCGCCCGCGCTTTCCGCCGACGGCCGTCACGCTTGCCGGCACACACTTCACGATTCTCTGTCATTTCGATTGTGGCGACGCCGGTGCCGAGGCGCTGCGGGCCGCGGAAACGGCGTGGGAGGTCACGTCCGCGCTGTTCGGCCTGGGCGTGAACGGACCGACACCGCGCCCGATCCACCTCTACGCCACGGCGGCGGACTATGAGGCGGTCGAGACCGTTTTGACCGGCGGCCGCTTCCGACAGAATCGGGCCTTCTCGTATCGGGGTCGCGAAGCACATGTCGCCGTGCATCCCAACCTCACGCCCGCCGCCCTCGCCGAGTTCGGCCTTACATCGAACACGCTGCGCGTGATCGCGCACGAAGCCGCGCACATCGCGACGCGTACGCTCGCGGCGCG
>JBFJPA010000272.1:0-6674 GCA_041617355.1 Longimicrobiales bacterium | reverse complement strand
TGCGATGCCGATCCGCGCGGCCAGCGTGCGCGCCGCCACCTCCGCTTCGGTGCGCACCAGCACGACCGAGCTATCCGTCTGCGCGGCGTTCCCGAAATAGACGACGTCGTATCCGGCTTCGCGCAGGCGATCGGTGACCGCCCTGGCCAGGCCGCCCTGCTCGGACGCGTTCAAGACCTCCACGCGGATGCGCTCGGCCGGGAGCGGCGCCGCCTCGACGGCCGGTCGATCGGCCACCTCCCGCGCGACCTCCGACCGTGACGCGTCCCGCCCACCCAGTCCGGCGAAGAACGACACGGCGAAGGCGGCGGCCAACCCTCCCGTCGCGATGAGTGCGGCGAGCTCAACCCGACTCTGCATGTCGCACCAGCCGGTTGTACATGGCGACCATCTCGGAGCGAATCGGGTGCTCACGCTCGAGCGTGCGGCACAGCTTGTCGCGAACCACGTCGCGGACGACCCTCTCGGGAGCCGCCGGAAAGGCGGCCCGCAAGCGTGCGCGCCACCGCAGGCGGGTGCGGCGACCCGGCTCGAGATAGTCCGCCGCGATGAGCGCGAGTCCCAGCCGATCCAACTCTGCATCGCCGAGCGTGTGATAGCGGATCGCGTTCAATACCTCGTCGTCCACGAGACCCTCGGCCTGCAATCGTGCGGCGGTGACGGGTCCGTGCAGGAACGAGCCCGGCAAGGCCTGGAACGGTCCGGGCGCTTCGTGGCGAAGGGTTTCCGGCTCGGCGTCGCGCAAGACATCGTGCAGCCAGCCCGCGGCACGCCAGCGAAGGCGCTCGGTGTCATCGAGGCCGAGTGCGTTCGCCCACCGATCCATCAATGCCGCGACCCGCGCCATGTGCGCCCGTCGTGCCGGCGTCGCTTCCGTCCAGCCTGGCAGCTGGCCGTCTGCTGCTCGCTCGATCCAGCGCTCATTCCTGCGCATCATCGTGGAGCGCGATGTTGTCGATGAGACGAGTCGAGCCGACGATCGCGGCCACGGCGAGGACGTCACCCGCCCGGGCCTGCGACACGGCGTCGAGTGAGGACGTGTCCACCAGCTCGACGTACTGGAGCGATACGGTTCGTCCCGCGGCCAACGTGGCACGCGCCTTTGCAATGAGCCGGGCCGCTTCCGTGAAGCCGGCGCGGAACTCGGCGTCCGCGGCCCGCAGCGACCGTGACAGCAGCAGCGCGTCCTCACGCTCCGCCGCGGAGAGGTACACGTTGCGCGAGCTCAGGGCGAGGCCGTCGACATCCCGCACGATCGGCGCCGCCACCACCTCGACGGGGAAGTCGAGGTCGGCCGCCATACGACGGATCAACACGTACTGCTGAAAGTCCTTCCGACCGAACACGGCGATGTCGGGCGTGACCAGGTGGAACAGCTTGGCCACGACGGTGAGCACGCCCTGGAAATGGCCGGGCCGGAACGCGCCGCACAGACGGTCCGCCAGGCCGGGCGCCGTTACCACCACGGCCGCGTTTCCGTGCGGATACATCTCCTCCACGGACGGTGCGAACAGGATGTCGCCGCCGCGCGCGGCGACGAGTTGCGCGTCCCGCTCGAGATCGCGTGGGTATCTGGCCAGATCTTCCTGGGGGCCGAACTGGAGCGGGTTGACGAAGACGGAGATGACGACGGTATCCGCCCGCGTCCGGGCCTCGTCGATCAGCGACAGGTGGCCCTCGTGCAGGTAACCCATGGTCGGAACGAAGCCGATCCGGTGGCCCTTGCGCCTCGCCTCCGCGACGCTGGCGCGGAGCGCTTCCCGCGTCGCGACCCGGATCACTCGAAGGAGTGCTCCTCGTCGGGAAACGTGCCGTTGCGGACCGCTTCCGCGTACGCGGCGATGCCGCTCCTCGCGGCGCCCGCGAGCTCAGCGAACGCGCGCAGGAAACGCGGCCGGAACCGCTCGTTCAAGCCGAGCATGTCGGGCAGGACGAGGACCTGTCCATCCGTCTTCGGCCCGGCGCCGATGCCGATCGTGGGCACGACCAGCTCCTTCGCGATGTCGCCGGCCAGATCGCGTGGCACCAGCTCGAGCACGATGGCGAACACGCCCGCGTCCTGCAGGCGGAGCGCGTCCTGACGCAGGCGCATCGCGCTCTCCTCATCGCGCCCTTGCACGCGATATCCGCCGAGCGCGTGCACCGATTGCGGGGTCAGGCCGACGTGACCCATGACCGGCACGCCGGCACGGACCAGGGCGTGCACGTGCGCGGCCGTTTCTTCATCGCCACCCTCGAGCTTCACGGCCTCGGCGCCGCTCTCCTTCAGCACACGCCCGGCGTTCCGCAACGTTTCCTGGGGAGAGATCTGGAAGGTCAGAAAGGGCATGTCCACGACGAGAAGCGCATGGCGCACGCCGCGTCGCACGGCGCGCGCATGGTAGATCATCTCGTCGAGCGTGACGGGGATCGTGGAGTCGTGGCCAGCGAACACCTGTCCGACGGAGTCTCCGACCAGGACGATGTCGGCCGTTTCGTCCACGAGGCGCGCGAACAGCACATCGTACGCGGTCAGCGCGACGATGGGTTGGCCGCGGCGCTTCATGTCGAGAAGATCCCGAACCGTGACCCGCCGCTCGCGGGGGGCCGGCTGCACGCTCATCGCGCTCGACTCCTCGCCGGGACCGGCGGTGCGAAGCGCGCCGCCTCGAATCGCCGAACCTCTTGCATGCCAAGACGTTGACGCACGGCGCAAGCTAGTCGCATCCTGCAGGGGATGTCAAACACCATCCGCTTCGATTCCCTGCTCGTCCGAGATCTCGCCGCCGAGCTGAACGCCCGCCTGTCGGGCGAGCGGCTGCGCGCCCTCGATTTCGCCCGCGAGGTCCGTCAGGTCTCGCTCCGGATGCAGACCCTGACTCTCGTTTTCGACCTCACGCCGTCGCGGGGCGGAATCGCGCGCGGCGTACCCTCCCGAGAGGCGGGCAACGTGCCCGTCGCGCGCGGCTCGACCCTCGGCTCGGTACGGGCCCCGGCGGACGAACGCGTGATCGAATTCGCGGTCACCTCACCGAACGGTCCGTCCGGCTCGGCCCACGCCGTGGTCATCGAGCTCGTGACCAACCGGTGGAACGCCTTCGCCCTGGGCGCGGAGCGGCGGGTCCTCGCCGCGCTGCGCTGGGGTGCCAGCGCCGCGCGCGGCATGGCTCCCGGCGATGTGTACATCGCGCCTCGGCTGTCCGTGCGACGCGGCGTGCGCGAGCCGATCGATCTCGAGGAGTGGCTTCGTCTGCTCATCCCGTCGCCGCCGCGGGAGCGACGCCGGCGCGTGCTGGAGTCCCTCGCCAACACGAGTCCCCTCAACGTCGATGCGATCCTCGGCGCCGCCGCAGAGACGAACGAGCCGCACGCGCTGCGCGATGCACATGCACGGTACGCCCGGATCGTCGGCGAAAGCGACCGCGACCCGTGCCTGCTGGATCCGGACGGCATGGCGCAACCGTACCCGGTCCGCGTCGCGGAGCCGGCGACGCCAATGCCCGGCCTGCTCGAGGCGTTCGAGGCGGCACTGCTGCGGGCGGGGCGGCCGGCGCCCGCGGCACCCGGCACACTCGCCGAAGAAGCGCTCGATCGTGTGCTCGGCCGGATCCGGCTCATGGACCGGCGCATCGAACGGCTGCGGGTCGAGCTGGATGGGGCACCGGCGGATGCCGCGCTCGCGAGGAAACGCGCTGACCTGCTGATGAGCCAGCTGCATCGCATCCCGCGCGGACAGGCGTTCGCGGACCTCGAAGACTTCGACGGCGGACGGGTCCGCATCACGCTGGATCCGGCCGTGAGCCCGGCCGAGAACGCCACCCGCCTCTACGACGTCGCGCGCAAGCGCGACCGCGCCGCCTCACGGCTGCCCCGTCTGGTGCGCCGCGCCGAGGCGGAACGCTCTTCGCTGGAGACGCTGCGCGATCGTATCCGACAGGGCGAGATCACGGCCGACGCACTCGAGGAGATCCTCCGTCAGGATCCGGCAGCCGAGCCGGGCAAGCCGCGCCCCAGCCCGTCCCTGCCCTACCGTCGCTACCAGACGACGGGGGGATTGGAAGTTCGGGTGGGCAGAGGTCCCGCGCCCAACGACGACCTCACGTTCCATCATTCGAGCCCGGACGATATCTGGCTGCACGCGCGGGACACCGCCGGCGCGCATGTCATTCTCCGCTGGCCCTCGCGAGATGCCAACCCGCCCGCGCGCGACCTGGAGGAGGCCGCCGTCCTCGCGGCCCTGCACAGTCGCGCCCGGACGGCGGGCACCGTTCCAGTGGACTGGACGCGTCGCAAGTACGTTCGCAAGCCGCGCAAGGCGCCGCCTGGCCGCGTCACGTTCGAACGCGGGCGCACCCTGTTCGTACAGCCCGACCCCGATGTCGAGCAGCGGTTGCGCCAACGGCATGGGCTGGTCGACGAACGCGCGGACAAGGGGGCATGAGAATCGCCTTCATCGGCGCTCGCGGCGTCGTCGGCAAGTACAGCGGAATCGAAACGTATTACGAAGAAGTCGGCAGCCGCCTGGTCGCGCTCGGACATGAGGTGACGGCGTATTGCCGCACGTATTTCACACCGCCGCTGAAGTCGTATCGCGGCATGCGCATCCGCCGCCTGCCGACCCTCCGGACCAAGCACCTCGATACCATCGTGCATTCCCTGCTCTGCACGGTCGATGCGGTGTTCCGTCGTTACGACATCGTGCAGTACCACGCTCTCGGCTCCGCGCCGCTCGCGATCGTCCCGCGCGGGTTCGGCACGAAGACCGTGGTCTCCGTCCGCGGCCTCGATTGGGAACGGACCAAGTGGGGAGGCCTGGCTCGCCGGTACCTGCGAGCCACGGAGCGCGCCGCCGTGCGCTGCCCGACCGCCACGGCCGTCGTGTCGCGCAACCTCGCGGCGCACTTCCAACGGGTGCACGGCGCCGATGTGGCGTACATCCCGAACGGCGTCACCGTGAAGCCACGCACGGCGCCCGACCGCATCCGCGACTGGGGGCTCGCTGAACGGAGCTATGTTCTGTACGTCGGCCGCCTCACGCCGGAGAAGGGGTGCCACCTCCTGATCGAGGCGTTCCGACAGCTGGACACGAATCTGCAGCTCGTCTTCGTCGGCGGCTCGACCTACGCGGACGACTACGTGCGCACGTTGCGACAGCACGAGAGCGAGCGCATCCGCTTTCTCGGATTCCAGGGAGGGTCGGTGCTGCAGGAGCTGTACAGCAATGCCTACGTTTTCGTGTTGCCGTCCAGCATCGAGGGGCTGTCGATCGCGCTGCTGGAAGCCATGTCGTACGGAAACTGCGTGCTCACGAGCGACATCCCGCAGAACCTCGAGCTCGTCGAACGGCACGGTTTCGCCTTTGCGAATGGCAGCGTCAGTGACCTCCGGGACAGGCTGCGGTTCCTGCTGGACAACCCGCGTGCGGCCGAAGCGAGCGGCAACGCGAATCGCGACACCATCGCACGGCATTACACGTGGGATGTGATCGCGGGCGAGACGGCTGCCTTCTTTCGGGCGGTATTGGATTCCTCGGAATCCCGCTGAGGCCGGACGCTCAGACCCCGTCGATGGCTCGGCGCAGCGATCGAACGAAGGTTTGCATGCCGTCGATGCCGCCGCGATCGAGAGCGTCGATGAGCGCGCTGCCCACGACGACGCCGTCCGCTTCGCCGGCGACGGCGGCGGCCTGATCCGGTGACGAGATGCCGAACCCGACGGCGATGGGCACGTCGCTCGCGTCGCGCAACGCACGGATCTCGGCGCCCAGCGCCTGCCGCAACGCCGCGCTGGCACCGGTCACGCCGGTTCGGGCGATGTAGTAGACGAAGCCCTGCGCGACCCGCGCGATCTCGACGGCTCGTTCGTGCGACGTGGTCGGCGCGATCAGCCGGATCAGGGGCAGCTCCTTGCCGAGCGCGACTTCCATTTCCGCGTCGGCGCCGAAGGGCAGGTCCGTGACCAGCACGCCGTGCGCGCCGCCCTCGCGCGCGCGCTTGCTGAAGTGTTCGATGCCATGGCTCAGCAGTGGGTTCAGGTACGTGAACAACACCACCGGCGTGTCGTGCCGAGTGTGAAACTCGCGCAGCCACTCGAGCACACCGTCGAGCGTGACCCCCTGCTCGAGCGCGCGCTGTGACGAACGTTGAATGGTCGGACCGTCGGCGACGGGATCGCTGAACGGGATGCCCAGCTCGATGATGTCCGCGCCGGCCTCGACCAGCGCGTCCAGGACGCGGGGCGTCGCGGCCGGCGTGGGGTAGCCCGCCGTCACATAGGGGATCAGCGCGCGCCGGCCAGCGAGACGCCAGGCGCGAAAGGTCGAGCCGAGTGCGTCCACGTCAGACGAAGTAGTCGGAAATTCGGATGCCGTACTTCTCGGGACTCACCGTCTTGATGATACTGCGCTTGGGCTTGTCGGTCGCAGGATCGGTTTCCGAGAGGTCGACCGTGGGCGGATTCGAGACCATGATGCCGAGGCTGTCCGATACGATCTTGACGTAGGGCTGGTGCAGCTTGTCGGCGTTCTTGGCGACGACGACAGCCAGCTCGTAGGTGTCGAGGATCGCCAGGGTCCCCACGGGGAAAACACCCGTGACATTGATGAACGCTTTCACCAGCAGCGGGTCGAAGCCGCGCGTCGGGTTCTCACGCATCTCGCGCAGCACTTCTTCGGGTGGCCAGGGCTGGCTCTGGTA
>JBFJPA010000271.1:0-6675 GCA_041617355.1 Longimicrobiales bacterium | reverse complement strand
TCGCGACGGGCATCCGCAAGCCGGGAATCGGCCGCTGCCTGCGCCGCCCGCGCCTGTGCGATCTCTTCCGTGCGAGGGCCGCGACGCAACTCTTCGAGCTGCGCCCCTGCGGCCGCGACCTGCGCTTCCGCCAGTGCGCGCCGTGCCTCGAGCTCGGCGACATCGAGGCGCGCCAGCACCTGCCCGGCCGACACGGCCTCGCCTTCCTGCACGAAGACCTCTGTGATGCGGCCGCCGGCCGCGAAGCCGACATCGGATGTCGTCGCCTCGACGGTTCCGGCGGCGACGATCGCGCCATCCGCTTGCGTGTCGCCACGCAGCAGCAACACGGCGGACGCGCCGACCGCGAGTACCGCGATGGCGCCGAGGATCCGAGCACGCGCCGGGCTCATCGAGACCTCACCAGGTTGGAGTCGAGCCAGTCGAGCGTCAGCTCGCCCGTCGCACGGGCGAGCTCGATGCGCGCGAGCTGTCCGGCGTATGCTGCAGACGTACGCGCGGAGCGCGCGTCGAAGAGCGCCGCCTCCGCTGCAAGGAAATCGGTCTGGACACCCGCGCCGGCCTCGAGCGCGAGCCGCTCCACGTCCAGCACCGCTTCGTACTGGGCCACGGCCGCGTCGAGCGCAGCCACCCGCGCGTCCGCCTCCGCGAGCGCCGTCAGGGCGTGGTCCACGGCAGCTTCGACTTCGAGCTCGGCGAGCCGGAGCGCGTGGCCCGCCGCGGCCAGCTCCGCAGTCGCTCGTGCGACTCCGTTGGTGCGCTGGCCGGATGTGAACACCGGCCAGGACAGCTGCACGCCGCCCTGCCACTCGGCCGTCGCATCACCGCCGGCGCTGCCGAACGCGTTGTACCGGCCCGCCACCAACACCGTGGGCAGGAACGTCGCACGCGCTTCGGCCACGGCCGATTGTGCCGCTTCCACGTGCCGGCGCGCACGGGCGACTTCGTCGTTCGTGGCACGGGCAAGAGCCAGCAGCTCATCACGAGGGCGAGGCGGCTCGAAGCGTGCCTCGGGAGCGACGAGCGTGAGCGCGGCGATGCGCTCCGCACGGAGCGTGACGAGACGGGCCAGGTCCGACTCCGCCTCACGCAGCCGCGCGCGCTGCGCCGCCAGATCCGCCTGCGCGCGAGACAGGGCGGCTTCCGCTCGCAACACCGCCACACGCGCGACCCGGCCCTCCGCTTCGAAGCGGAGGACTCGCGTTCGCTCCGCTTCCAACGTCGCGACCTGAGCGCGTAGCGCAGCCGCGGTTTCGCGGGCGCCCGCCACGTACAGGTATGCCCGTGCCGCCCGCGTAATCAGTTGGGCGCGTGCCACGTCCACCGACGCTTCCGCCGCCGCCTCGACCGCTTCCGCTCGTGCGATGCGCGCGCCCCGTGCACCGCCATCGAAGAGCATCCAGCTCACGGCCAGGTTGCCCTGGACGAGCGTCCGATTGAAATCCGGCGGCGTGCGCGGATCGAATCCGTGCAGCGGCGCCACGATCATGGGCTCCTGATGCCGGACCCCTAGCCATTCGGTCGTCACACGCGGAAATCGCGTCGCGCGAACTTCGCCGACGATCGCGGCCGAGCGATCCCGCTCCGCCGACGGCAAAGCCAGCGCCGGATGCGTCTCGAGCGCTGCCCGGACCGCCGCGGAAAGCGTGAGCGTGTCGACGGGCTGTCGGGCCTCCCCACGCGCGGGAACGATGAGCTCGACCAACACCGACGCGGCGCAAAACGCGCGACGCCACCTCATGCTTCCTCCCCGGCCGTGAGGCCTTTCCGAATGAAGGCGACGGCGTGCGCCTCGACCTCGTCCCAGTCCGGTCGCGGGCCCAGGTGCGCGGGCATGCGCGGCAGGAAGAAACGCGTCAACACCCCGAAGTAGACCGGCTGCGAAACGACACTGATCGCCAGCAAGAGCGGGTTGCCCGCGCGGAGAGCGCCCTCGCCCTGTCCTTCACGAATCGCTGCGGCGAGCGTGCCGAGCACGACCGGGAACGTGGCCAGCGCCGGTCCCGGCAGCTGCTGCGTCGCCACGACCTGCTGCAGAATCAGGGACGGGAAGTCCGGATTCTCGCGCAGGACCGAAAAGATCGCGCGCGCGATGCGCTCAACCCGGTCGAGTGCAGGGTGCCCGGCTGTCGCGCTCGCCGCCCCGTGGACCCGCTCGCGGAGTGATCCGAAGACGCTCTCCAGCACGGCGTCGTAGAGCCCTTGCTTCGATCCGAAGTGGTAGGTGATCGCGCCCAGGTTGGCGTCGGCAGCGGCCGTAATCTCACGGACGGACGCAGCGGCGAAACCGCGTTCGGCGAAGGCGTTGCGGGCAGCGGCGAGGAGCCGACCGCGGGTGTCGTCGGCGCCGGAGCCTTGGGACGTCGCGGGCGTGGCCGTTTCATTCATACGTTCGTATGAATACGCCCGGCCAGGCCCCCCGTCAAGGGGCCTCAGGCCGGCAGGCCCCGGGCGCGGAGGTGAGCACCGGCTTGCCGTGCTCGCGTCCCGCCGTTCAGTTGGCGCGCGTCCGCCGGCCGGGGACCGCGCCAAAGAACCGATTAACGAACTGCGAGAGGACCGATCGTGGCGAAGAAGAAACGCATCCGAGACATCGAGAAGGACTACCCCCGCGCGCGCTTCATCGAGAAGCTGCGTCGCCTCGCCGATGCGCTGGAGAACGGCGATCGGTTTCGCATCCAGATCGCGGGCGAGCGCGTCTCGGTTCCGGCGACGGCGACGATCAACATCGAGCACGAGCGCGCCGACGATGAGGAGGAGATCGAGTTTCAGCTGCGCTGGTCGCTCGGTGACTCATAACGCCTCCACTCTGACCTGGTGACGCGGCACATGCGGACCTGGTGGCGCTGCTCGTCGCGCCGCCAGAACGCGTTCGTCTTCGGCACGACGCGGCAACAGCCGAGGCCCCAACCGACGGACGCCGACAAAGGCGCGCTTCACGGCGTCGCTGTGCCTGTCCGCTGGTTGGACACGGCGGGCACGGGGTTGTTTCTCGTATACAACGTCACGCAGCACGTCGACCCGTTCGACCGGACCGGCATTCTGGCCGGACCGCGAAAACGTCAATTCGTCATCAAGTACAGCCGCCTTCTCGGTTTAACACGGTAGGCCACGGCAGCGACGCGAAGAATCGTCGAGGACTCCGAAACCGAGCTTCGCCCGCCCGATGCCGACGTGCTCGGTCTCGGGCGGCGTTTTGCAGCCCGCTTGAACCCACCCGCGCGTTGCGCAACGGGCGCACGGTATTTCGAGCGCGTTCGTCGGTGCTTGACACCAGAATACCCGACCTGCAACATGGCCGTCATTGCGCGTCCGCGGAGGTGAAGGGCTCCGTGTAGCACTGGCGCGCATCCGGCGGCGACGTCGTCCGACGGCGCTGACTTTCCCGGCCATTCGTGCCGAAAACGCGTGTGCCTCCGTCCGGGGGCACGCCGATTCTCGACGTAAGAAACCCGACGTCCAAGAAACCCAGTCTCCAGGAGGCTCTGTGGGTACTCGTGTACGCTGGTTGGCAGGTCTGGCGTTGGCGGCGTTGCTGCTGCCGGCCGACCTGCTGGCCCAGGACCGGCGCATCACCGGACAGGTGACGCGCGCCGAATCCGGACAACCGTTGCCCGCCGCGGAAGTCGCGGTCATCGGACCGGGTCGCTTCAGCCCGACGGTCACGGGCGCGGACGGCCGGTTCACGATTACGGTGCCGGCCGGTGAGGTCCGACTGCGCTTCAACGCCTTTGGCTATTCGCCAACGGAAGTGGTCGTGGCAGCCGACCAGACGACGGTGCAGGTCACGCTTTCGGTGGACGTATTCCGCCTGAGTGAGGTCGTCGTGACGGGGCAGGCCACGACGATCGACCGGCGCAGCGTCACGACGTCGGTCGCCTACGCCTCGGGTGAGGATGTCCGGCGCGTCTCTTCGCCGACGGTGCTGAATGCGCTGGCCGGCAAGATCACGGGCGTCAATCTGCAGACGAACTCGGGTGCGCCGGGCGGCGGCATCCAGATGCAGATTCGCGGCAACGCCACGCTGCTCGGCGGGTTCGATCCGTTGTTCGTCGTGGACGGCGTGATCTATTCGAACGCGAGTGTGCCGGGCGGCCGTGGCTTCGCGAACAATGCCGCGAGCACGACGCTCGAGGCCGATGCCGTGAATCGCATTGCGGACCTGAACCCGGCCGACATCGCCAGCATCGAGATCCTCAAAGGCGCCGCAGCCTCGTCGATCTACGGCTCGAAGGCTTCGAACGGCGTAGTCGTCATTACCACGACGCGTGGCCAGTTGGGCGCGCCGCGGCTGAGTGTGAACCAGCGTTTCGGCGTCTCGTCGCCGCTCCGGCTCCTGGAGCTGCGCCGCTGGACGGCCGACTCGGCGATCGCTCGCTACGGCGAGCCGGCCCGCCCCTTCTTCGAGGGCAACACGAATCCGTATTACGACCATTACGGCATGGTCTACGACAACCGCGGCCTGTCCTACGAGACCGCGGCCAACGTGACCGGCGGCTCGGAAGCCACGCGTTATTTCGTGTCCGGCACCTGGAAGAGCGAGAAGGGCATCGAGCGCAACACCTTCGCCGACCAGCAGTCGTTGCGCGTGAACCTGGACCAGGAGCTGGGCGGCGGCGTCGACGTCCGCATTTCGAGTGCGTACAACCGCGCGGCCAACAACCGTGGCTGGAACAACAACTGCAACAACTACGGTTGCCACGGCTACGCGATCGCCTACATCCCGAGCTTCATCGACCTCAGCAAGAGGAACGCGGATGGGTCCTATCCGCGTCCGACCGTGGGAGTGCAGTCCAACCCGTTGCAACTCGTCGAGCTGGGCGTCAACGACGAGGAGACGAACCGGTTCACGGGCGGGGCGACGGCAACGTGGCTCGCACTGGACAGCGATGAGCAGCGGCTTCGTCTGGTGGCCGGTGGCGGCGTCGATGCGTTCGACCAGAACAATGACGTCTGGACGCCCAACCAGCTCTTCTTCGAGCAGGTCTCATCCCTGCCCGGCGAGTCCATCGAGAGCGGCGGCCGCAGCCTGTTCTACAACTGGAACGTGAATGCCGTGCACGACTGGACGCCGGGCAGCTTCTCGGCGACCACGTCGTTCGGCGTACAGTACGAGGACCGGCGGCTGAAGACGTTCCTGATCCGGACGCAGAACCTGTTGCCCGGTCAGCGCAACGTGAACCAGGGCACGAACATTACGGCGACCGAGGCGCTGAACCAGGAGCGCACGATCGCCCTGTACGCTCAGGAATCGGTCCGCCTCTTCGACGACCACCTGCTGGTCGTGGCCGGGCTGCGCGCCGAGCGCAGCAGCGTGAACGGCGAGACCGGCGAGTACTACATCTTCCCGAAGTTCTCCGGGTCGTACCGCCTCTTCGAGCCGCTCGGAGCCGGCAGCGAGATCAAGCTGCGCGTCGCCTACGGCGAGACGGGCAACCAGCCGTTGTTCGGCCAGAAGTTCACGAACCTCGGCACACCGCAGCTCGGTGGCCAGCAGGGCGTGACGGTGTCGACGGCGTCCGGCTTCGCCGGCGTCGAGCCGGAACGGCTGAAAGAAATCGAGGGCGGCATCGACGGCGAGATGATGAACGGCCGTCTGACCTGGGAGATCTCGGCGTTCTCGCGCAACACGACGAACCTGCTGCTGCAGCGCGTGCCGGCGCCGTCCTCGGGCTTCAGCAGCCAGATCTTCAACGGCGGTAAGATCCAGAACCAGGGCGTCGAGATCGGCATCGGCTTCACGCCCGTTCTGACGGGCGACTTCCAGTGGGTGACGCGCTCGACCTTCACGCGGTACACGAGCGAGGTCAAGGACCTGGCCGGCCTGCCGCCGTTCTTCCCGACGGCTTCCGGCTTCGGCAACCTGGGCCGCACACGCATCGAGGTCGGCAAGCCGATCACGCAGATCGTCGGCTTCGATTTCGACGAGAATGGCAACCGTGCGGCCGCGCTCAGCCAGCTTGGCAACAGCGCGCCGGATTTCCGCGTCGGCTTTGTCAACGACGTGACCATCGGCAAGGTCAACTTCGGTGCCGTGGTCGACTGGCAGCAGGGCGGCGACGTGATCAACCTGACGCAATTCCTGCTCGACGACGGCCGCAACTCGAAGGATTGGGGCACGCCGGAGTGGCAGGCTCGCTACCAGGGCTATCTGCGCGGTGTGATTCGGCCGTACATCGAGGACGCGACGTTCGTCAAGCTGCGCGAGCTGACGATGAACGTCGAACTGCCGACGAGCCTCGCAGAATCGCTCAAGCTGGGCGCGCGCCGCCTCCGCGTCGGCGCTGCGGCACGCAACGTCTTCATGTGGACGAAGTACAGTGGCCTCGATCCCGAGGTCGCCAACTTCGGAGCGGCGGCGGTCCGCAACAACCTCGACATCGCGCCATACCCGCCGTCCCGTGCCTTCTTCTTCAACGTTGAAGTGGGGTTCTGAACATGAGCGCGCAAACGAAGGCCCACATCGACGGGCCACGGAAGGCTGGCGCCCGCGTCGGCGCCGTGCTGATCGGGGTCGCGCTGATCGGCGCGTGCGCTGACCTCGACGTCATCAATACGAACGCTCCGACGGTGGAGACGCTGACCGGTGCGCCGACGCGTGACATCATGGCACGCGCCGCCACTGGCATCTTCGCGCAGACGTTCAACGATGTCGGCACGGAGATCCAGTTCTAC
>JBFJPA010000270.1:0-6680 GCA_041617355.1 Longimicrobiales bacterium | reverse complement strand
GTTCTCAGTGCACACAGCATACTTCGCCTCGCCTGCCGCGTACATCGAGACGCCCGCGAAACGGCCCTGCTTGTCGAGCACGAAGAAGCGGATGTTGAAGTTGGGCTCGCCACGATCGTTCAGCAGGCGCGTCTCGACCGTGTTCGCTTTGATGCGGCGGAGCGCGACCATGCCGGCATCCTTCGGCGCCATGCCCTGGCGCAGGCTCTCGACGATCAGGAACGACGACAGGTTGTAGAGGTTGGCCTCGCCGCGACCCGTCGAGCCTGCCGCCCCCACGTCGTTGTCGACGTACAGACCCGCGCCGAGGATCGGCGAGTCGCCCGCGCGGCCCGGAACCTTCCATGCCAGTCCGCTCGTCGTCGTGACGCCGCAGATGTCCCCGTTCGGTCCGATGCCGTCGCAATTGATCGTGCCGTAGAAGCTGTGCTCGGGGATGAGCCCGTCACGCACCATGGACAGGCCGGCGTCGAGCGAGGCGCCGCCACGCTTCGATGGATCGAGCCAGCGGTCCGGATCCACGCGTCGCTTCCACTCGAGCCACAGCCGTCGAGACGTTTCCGTGTTGAGATCCTCCTCGATGGTGAAGCCGAGCTGGCGTGCGAAGGCCTGTGCGCCCGCTCCGACCAGCAGGTGATGGTCGGTCATGTCCATGACGGCCCTGGCCACCAGAGACGGCGTGCGAACGCCTTCGATTCCCGCGACTCCACCCGCTCGCTTGCGCGGACCGTGCATGCAGCATGAATCGAGTTGCACCACGCCGTCCGCATTCGGCAGCCCGCCAAAGCCGACGCCTGTCTCCGCCGGATCGTTCTCCGGGATGTTGACGCCTGCAATCAGCGCATCGAGCACATCCTCTCCGCGCACGATTCCCTCGAATGCGCGCTCGACCGCGTTCTGCGGACCGCCGTTGCGCGACTCCCAGCCCGTGTAGTCCGCGATGACGACGGGTCGGACCGTGCGTCGGACCAGCACGTCGGGCGCGACGGTCGACTCGGCCCGGAGGAGGGACGGCGCAGCACCGGCCAGTCCCGCAAGTGCACCAGCTCGAACGAACTCGCGGCGATTCAGTTTGTCCAGCATCTCGATGGCTCCCGTGCGGGTCGGATCGGTCCCTGCAAAAAACGGAATGGATCGCGGAGGGCTTGGAGCGCGGCAGAGGAGAACGAAGTTCAATCGGAAACTACGCAACGGTTCCGCGTGCTCCGAAGCTCCGAGTTCTCCGCGTCACTCCGTTCCTTGGCCTGTCGCGCCAACGTAGGAACGGGACCCGATTGGGGAAAGCTCGCGCCCTTTCCACACTCCTTCCACAGCCGTTCCACACTGTTTCCCCAACGAAAAGCTGGGCTTATCCCCAAAACGCTGTGGAGATTCCAAACGAAACGGGAGGGCCGGATCCGGCCCTCCCGTTTGTGAATACCCGCGCGCCCGCGACCCGCTACTTCCAGGTCGCCGGAACGTGACGCACAACGACGCGTGGGACGTCGTATTCGCCGGTCTCGATAAAGGCGGCAAGCCCGTTCGGGCCGAAGGTGTACGGCAGCTCCGAACCGGTGATGCTGCCCACGTATTTGCCGTCCGCCGTCACGATGTCGATCGGGCCGTCGTCGTACTGGCCGGGGCCGCCGTCGCGCCGTACCCAGATGCGGCCGTCGGCGTCCGAGCGGACACCGCGAACGACCTGGATGGTCTCGGCGAACGTCATTTCGCCGAGCATGCGTTCGATCGCCTGCTCTGGCATTCCGCCGCCTCCGACGCTGACGCTGCGCCGGCCGTTCACCATTTCCATCCGGATCTGTCCTTCGCCGGTGCGCAATGCCTGTCGCCTTTGCTCTTTCGCCGCGTTCTTGTCCCGTTCGGAAACGGTGCGTGGTGTAATCGGCCGCGACAACACGGAGGCGACGCCTTGGGGGCCAACCAGGCGCACGGCGTACGGCGCGCCGTGCGACACGGCGATGCGGCCATCGGGCAACGTCGCGAACGAGACCTCGGGGCTGAACGCGGGCGGCGGCATGACGCGGACTTCGCGGCGGTCCGCGGACCCTCCGGCGTTCACCATTGGCGGCGGGCTCGGCGCTTCATACAGCGTGCGGGGTGCGCCGCCATCCAGCGGCACGAGAACGAGGGGCAGCGTCTCGCGGATCTGCGCTCCGGGGCCGGCTTCCATGTCTGGCAACTGGCTCCCCGTCAGCACGACGCCACCCGAGGGGTGCGGAAAGATCCGACTGCCCGGCCGCGCGCGCACTCCGCTCGGCGGACGGACCACCGTCTGGTAGCTGCCGTCCGTCTTGAAAACGGTGAGCGCGTTGTTGGCGAGATCGAAGACGACGACGCGGTCGTCGTTCGTCACGGCGAGCGCGAGCGGCAGGCCCAGCTCGCCGGGCCCCTCGCCCTTCCGACCGATCTGGCGCAGGTACTTGCCGGTCCGGTCGAAGACGACGATGCGCGCGTTGTCGCGATCGAGCACATACAGATTGGCGGCCTTGTCGAAGGCCACGGCCGGGACGTTCGAAAACGTCTCCCATGCCTGGCCTTCTGCCTTGCCGATCGCGAAGACGGTCTGCATGGCGCCGTCGAGGCGCGTGTCGCGCGCCGGCAGCTCGACTGTACTCTGGGCCAGGGCCGGAAGCGGCAACGCGATCGTGATGGCCAGCAACGAAATTGTTCGACGCACCGCGCGGGTGCGGCGGACACCGGGATCGGGCATTCTCACCTCCGGGAATGGCCGCGCGAAATCATCCGTTCGGATTGGGAATCACGCATGGGATGCCGGGCATCGGCGTGAGGGTTGCCCGGTTCCGGGTCTTCGGCCCGGGCCGGTAAGCGTCCGTCGTCCCGCCCTGCCCTCGTGGGATCCTCCAAGCTGCGGCGCATGCTGGAGCTCGCGCAACCGGGTTCAGCCGTAGCGTCTGGCGTGCCGAGACTCGAACGGATGACGACGCTGGCTCCGACGGAGGAGGCGCGCGGGGACGCTCCCGCCATGTCAGCACGGCCGGGCCTCGATCTCACGGGGCCGCTGCCGGGCATCCTCGCGCTCGCGGGTTGCGCATTTTTCGCCCTGTCGCTGCCGCCCATTCCCGATCACGCCTGGCAGTTCTACATGGCGGAGCGCATGCTCGACGGCGCGCGCCTGTACGTCGACGTCGGCGCTGCCGACATGCACCCGCCGCTGTTCACCTGGATGGCAATGGCCATCGCCGCGTTCGCGCGACTGATCGGTGCCGATGGTCTGTCGATCTACCCGGTCGTCGTGATCGCGTGCATCGCGATCGCGGCGTCCGCCTGGTGGCGCCTCCTGCCCGCGTCCGGCTGGATGCTCGCGGCACTCGCGTTCGCGCTCCTGGCAATGGCGGGTCCGTACTTCGGTCAGGGCGAGCACCTCGCGATCGTGCTCGCGCTGCCGTATCTGGCGGCCGCGGCGCGAGCCGCGGACGGACAGCCGCTCACGCCTGGCGCCGCGGTCCTCGTCGGCGCCGCCGCCGGCTTCGGCCTCGCCATGAAACCGTACTTCGCGCTCGTCTGGGTCGGCGTGGAGATCTATGTCGCGCTGTGCCGCGGCTGGCGCTCACTCGTCCGCACGGAGAGCCTCACCATCGGATCGCTCTTCGTCGCGTACGTGCTGGCGACGCTGCTCCTTACGCCCACGTTCTTCGAGATCCTGCCCTGGCTGGCCGAGCTGTACCCGCGCTACTCGCCGAAATCGTTGTCGATCGTGCTGCCCGACAAACGTGTGCTGCTGCTCGGCGCGGGCCTCGTCGCTGCCCTGACGGTTCGATCGAAGGATCGCTGGGGGCACGTCGCACGCATTCTCGCGATCGCCGCCGCCGCCATGTACGTCGCCTTGCTGATGCAGGGCAAAGGCTGGGGCTACCACTGGTATCCTGTGAACGCCATCGCCGCGCTGCTCTGCGCGCTCGCGGTCCGCCCCTTCCTCGGCCGGCTCGCAATCGCCGCGCCCGCCCTCGCCGCGGTCGCGATCTTCATGCTGCCAAGACAGATCGAGCGCACCGCAAAGTTGCTCGTGCGCGACCCGACGTACCTGGCCGAGCTGATGGAGGTCGTCGAACAACACGCCGACGGCGGCGCCATCGTCGCCATCTCGCCGCTACTCGAGACGGGCTTCCCCCTCGTCAGCCTGACCGGCGCGCGCTGGGCTTCGCCGTACGCCCACCTCTGGATGGTGCCCGCCCTCTACTCCGACGAACGCGGCTACCGGCTGCCCATCGGGTATCGCGAGACGGGAAAGTGGCAGGCCCTCGAGCAGCAGATCTTCGACCGACTCTGGGAAGCCATCGAACGCGAGGATCCCGCCGTCATCCTGATGCACATCCCGTTCGCGAGCGCGTTCGACTTCCGGGCCTATTTCGAAACGGACGCACGGTTCCGCGAACGTTTCGCGCGACACCCCGTGGTCGACACCGTCGGCCGCTACATCGTGCTCGGCCCGCCCCCGCCCGCAGCCCCGTAAACGCTCAGACTCGTTTTCGCTTCCGGGCCTGGCGTGCATAGTGCCGCCGGGCCTTCGCGCGGTTGCCGCACTCACGCATGTCGCACCACCGCCGGCTCCGGTTCCGGCTCGCGTCCACGAACAGCCAGTTGCACTCGTCGTTGCCGCACTCGCGCACGCGATCCAGGTGGTCCGACAGCAGCAGCTCCACGGCAGACACGGCGATGGGGCCGAGGATCCACTCCAGCGGATCGCCGTCCTCGTGCCACACCCAACCGACCGCGCCCTCCTCTGCGCCGAGGTGGCGCCGCCCGACCGCCCTCCCGAACTCCGCGTCCAGCCGCGCCACGTCCTGCGCCGGCGGCGTCGTGCCGTCGGCCGAAGCGCTGAACACCGCGTAGATCGACTCCCGTAACAGGCGCGCCCGCTCGAGAACCGCCTCGGCCGCCTCCGGCCTATCCTCCGCCGCCGAGCGGATCCGCGCAGCCTCCGCCGGCTCCGTCGCTCCGGTCCGCTCGGCCCACGTCACCAGATCGGCGTAACTCGACAGCCGATCGTGGAGGCCGTCGGGGTGCCCCCGCCGGCTCGCCGTATTCACGAAATCCAGGCAGGTCTCGCCGCCGATCAGGTCCATCGTCTCGACCGGCTCGTAGGTTTCCGCCATGGCGACCTAACCATCAAAATGTCATTGACAGGTTATACTCGGTCCAGCATATTCTAACCACCAAATCAATTATTACTGGTTCCGGCCCTGCCGGGCCAGTGGCTCAGGGTGGAGAAGGAGCGGGAGCATGAGAACGCGGGCGACGACGTGGTGGAAGCGGGCAACGCGGTGGTGGTGGCAGCGCTGGCAGGATTTCGGGCGGGCGTCGGGTGGCGTGCCGCTGGCCGGGCCCGGTCCCGACCCGTGGGTGGGGAGGCGGTCGTGAATTCGGCGGCCGCCCGGGTCGCCGGGGCGATCCCGGTTGCGGCGGTGCGGCCTTCGGGCCGTCGGGTCCGGCTCTGGCTGGCCTTCGGGACGATCTACGTGGTGTGGGGCTCGACGTATCTGGCGATTGCGGCCGCGGTCGAGACGATTCCGCCGTTGTTGATGACGGCGGTCCGATCTCTGGTCGCCGGCAGTCTGTTGTACGGGTTCGCGCGTTACCGCGGTGCGGCCCGGCCGACGCGGGCGAACTGGCGAGCGGCCGGGCTGACGGGAGCACTTCTGATCGCGGGCGCCTACGGCCTGGTGGGGTGGGCGGAGACACGGATTGCCTCGGGATTGGCTGCGTTGTTGACAGCGACGGCGCCGGTCTGGGCAGTCGGGTTGAGTGGCGTCTGGCCGGGCGGCGTGCGGCCGGGGCGCCGCGCGCTCGCGGGCGCGGCCCTTGGCCTGGTGGGTGTGGCGCTGCTCGTCGGGGGTTTGGGCGCGCTTGGGACGGGCGGCGATGCGGCCGGTGTCGGGGCCGTCCTTCTGTCTGCGGGCTTCTGGGCACTCGGCTCGTTCGTGGCACGGGGCAGCCAGCTGCCGAAGTCGTTGCTGCAGGCGGCCGGCATGCAGCTGCTCGCGGGCGGTCTCGTGCTGCTGGTGATCTCGATCGCATCGGCCGAGCTGCAGACATTCCAACCGTCCGCCATCACGCTGACGTCGCTGATCGCGCTCGTGTACTTGATCGCGTTCGGCTCGCTCGCCGGCTACAGCGCGTATGCGTACGCGCTGCGGGAGACGACACCGTTGGCAGTGACGACGCACGCGTTCGTGAATCCGTTGATCGCGGTGTTGCTCGGCTGGGCCGTCGCTGACGAACCCGTTTCGGGTGGCATGTTGCTGGGCGGATCGTTGATCGCGGGCGCTGTACTGCTGATCACGACGAGGAGTGCGCGATGATCGCACGAACCTGGCGAGGCTGGACGGTGGCGGCGGACGCCGAGGCGTACCATCGCTACCTGTTGGAAACCGGCGTGCGCGCATATCGCAACACGTCCGGCAATCTCGGCGTGCACGTGTTACGGCGACGGGAAGGCGATCGAACGGAGTTCCTGCTGGTGACGTTCTGGGCGACGGAGCAGGCGATCCGCGCCTTCGCGGGCGATGAGCCGCAGCGTGCGGTGTTCTATACGGAAGACGAGCGGTATCTCGTCGAGTTCGACCGGCACGTACACCACTATGAGGTCCTGCCGGCGGGCACGCTGGAATAGGCGTGCCCGCCGTATCCCGTCACGTCGTGGGCCGGACGCGGGCGGTGCGGCT
>JBFJPA010000269.1:0-6706 GCA_041617355.1 Longimicrobiales bacterium | reverse complement strand
GTTCGATGTGCTGCTCGAGGCGTCCGACCCAGACCACGTGCTCATTGAGCTCGACGTGTTCTGGGCGACGAAGGGGGGCGCCGATCCGATCGCCTACCTCAACCGCCAACCGGGCCGCGTCCGCTGGATCCATGCGAAAGACATGGACGCGAGCGGCGCCATGGTCGACATCGGCGCTGGCCGTATCGACTTCGCGGCCATCATCCGGACCGGGCGCGCGGCCGGGCTTCGACACGTCTTCGTCGAGCACGACACGCCGGCAGATCCTCTGGATACAGCACGGGCGGGCTACGAAAGGTTGAAGGCGCTGGTCGAGTGAACGAGGGGGATAGGGAGAGGGACAGGGATAGGGAGAGGGAGAGGGTTCAGGGTAGAGGAGGAGGTCGTCCCGTGAGACAGGACTACGACGTCTGCATTGTCGGGTCGGGAGCGGGCGGCGGGATGGCAGCGTACGCGCTGACGCAAGCGGGCGCGCGTGTCGTCTTGCTCGAGGCCGGCGGACCGTGGGACCCGCAGCGCGACTCGGCCATGCTGAAGTGGCCGTACGAGTCGCCGCGGCGAGGCGCGTCCACGCCGGAACGCCCGTTCGGCGAATGGGATGCGTGTGATGGCGGCTGGCAGATCCCGGGCGAGCCGTACACGACGGCGCCGGGCGAGCGTTTCGCGTGGTGGCGCGCGCGCATGCTGGGCGGCCGGACCAACCACTGGGGCCGGATCTCGTTGCGGTTCGGACCGGACGACTTCCGGCGCGGCGACCTCGACGGCCTGTCGCCGAACTGGCCGATCACATACGACGACGTGAAGCCGTGGTACGACCGTGTGGATCGACTGATCGGCATCTTCGGCAGCGCCGAGGGCCTGCCCAACGAGCCGGACGGCATCTTCCTGCCGCCGCCACGACCACGCTGCCACGAGCTGTGGGTCAAGAACGCGTGCGATCGGATGGGCATCACGTGCATCCCGGCCCGCCTGTCCATCCTGACCCGGCCGCTCAATGGGCGCGCGGCCTGCCACTACTGCGGCCAGTGCAACCGCGGCTGTGTGACGAACTCCAACTTCTCGACGCCGGGCGTGCTCCTGCCGCCTGCTCTGGCGACGGGCCGCCTCGAGATTCGTACGAACGCGATGGCGCGCGAGATCACGCTTCGCGCAGATGGCCGGGCCGATGGCGTTTCGTACATCGACAAGGCGACGGGGCGCGACGAACACGTGCGCGCGCGCGTAGTCGTCTTGGCCGCGAGCGCATGTGAGACCGCGCGACTCCTGCTCAACTCGAAATCCACGCAGTTCCCGCAGGGCCTCGCCAATTCCAGCGGCCTCGTCGGCAAGTACCTGAACGACACGACCGGCACCTGGGTGGGCGGCTTCTTTCCCGACCTGATGGACCGGCCGTCGCACAACGAGGACGGCGTCGGCGGCATGCACCTGTACATGCCGTGGTGGCTGGACAACGCGAGGCTCGATTTCCCGCGCGGCTACCACGTCGAGTTCGGTGGCGGCCGCGGCCTGCCCGGCTACGGCGTGCTCGGCGGCATCCAGAACTATCCGGCCGGCGGCGGCTGGGGCAAACAGCTCAAGGACGACTACCGCAGGTACTACGGCAGCACGCTCGGCTTCTCCGGCCGCGGCGAGATGGTATCGAACGAGGACTGCTACTGCGAGATCGATCCCGGTGTGGTCGACCAGTTCGGCATCCCCGTGCTGCGCTTCCACTGGAAGTGGAGCGACTACGAGCACCTGCAGGTCAAACACATGCAGGAGACATTTCGTGCGCTCATCGCCGAGCTGGGCGGCACGCCGTGGAACGAGATGCCGGGCGCAGACCGCGGCTACGGCATCACGGCGGGCGGCGAGATCATCCACGAGCTGGGCACGACGCGCATGGGCAGCGATCCGTCCGCGTCGGTCCTCAACGGCTGGTGCCAGGCGCACGACGTGCGCAACCTCTTCGTCGCCGATGGTGCGCCCTTCGTCACGCAGTCGGACAAGAACCCGACGTGGACGATCCTCGCGCTGTCGTGGCGGACGTCGGAGCACATTGCGGAGCTGGTGCGCAGCCGCGCGCTTTGAACGAGGGAGTCTCATGGATCGTCGAACCGTATTGAAGGGAGCCGCGCTCGCCGCACTCGCGCCGGCCATGGCCTGGACGAAGGTCGAGGCGGAGATCGCGGGTGAGGCCGTGCGTGCGCTCAGGGCAGGCAGCCAGGCCAGCGCATTCCAGCCGAGCTTCTTCAACGCCCACGAATGGAGCACCGTGCGCACACTGTCCGCACTGATCATCCCGGCCGACGAGCGGTCGGGCAGCGCGACGGACGCGGGCGTGCCCGAGTTCATCGACTTCATGATGACCGACCGGCCGGACATGCAGACGGCCATCCGCGGCGGACTGGCATGGATCGATGCCGAGTGCCGCGACCAGTTCGGCAACGCGTTCGTGGACTGTACGGAAACTCAGCGCGGCCAGATGCTGGACCGTATCGCGTGGCCGGCGCGCGCCGCGGCGAGCGACTCGCACGGCGTCGCGTTTTTCAACCGCTTCCGCGACCTCGTTGCGACCGGATTCTGGTCCAGCAAGATGGGCGTGGAGGACCTCGGCTACATCGGGAACGTCTATGTCGCGGAGTGGAATGGCTGCCCGGAGGAGGCGTTGAGGGCGCTCGGGGTGAGTTACGACTGAACGGAAGGGGACAGGGACAGGGAGAGGGACAGGGACAGGGAGAGGGAGAGGGTGCAGGGTTCGGGGATTGATACAATGGCTGGGGTGATATGAAGCGGCTCGGTATCGGGATCGTGGGCAGTGGGTTCAATGCGCGGTTCCACATGCAGGCGTTCCGCGCGGTGCGCGATGCGGACGTCGTGGGTGTGTGGAGTCCGACGAAGGCGAACGCGGAGTCGGCGGCGGCATTGGCGAAGCAGTTGCGCATCGGCAATGCGAAGCCGTACCGCTCGATCGCGGACATGGTCGCGGACCCTGCCGTCGATGCGCTCTGGATCTGTGCGCCGAATCACCGGCGGGTCGAGAACTTCGAAGAGATCGCGGACGCCGTGGGCCGGGGCGGCAAGCTGATCGGCGTCGCCTGTGAGAAGCCGCTCGCACGCAACGTCGCCGAGGCGAGCGATGTCATCGCGCTCACGAAGAAGGCCGGCCTCGCGCACGCGTACCTCGAGAACCAGGTCTTCGCGCCCGCTGTCGAGCGCGGCCGGATGCTACTCTGGAAGCGCGGCGCATCGATTACCGGACGGCCCTACCTCGCGCGCGCAGCCGAAGAACACAGCGGCCCGCACGCACCGTGGTTCTGGCAGGGCAAGCTCCAGGGCGGCGGCGTGCTGAACGACATGATGTGCCATTCCGCGCTCGTTGTCTGGCACCTGCTCACATCGCCCGACGAGCCGCTGTCCGCAGTGAAGCCTGTCCGCGTCACCGGCCACATCGCGAGCCTGAAGTGGACCCGGCCCGCGTACGCGAAGAAGCTCAAGCAGACCATGGGCCGCGACGTCGACTACACGAAGGCCCCCGCCGAAGACTTCGCCAGCATCACCATCGAGTTCGAGACGAAGAACGGCGCCATCGCGCTGGGCGAGGCGACCACGTCGTGGAGTTATGTCGGGCCTGGGTTGCGTCTCTCCGCCGAGCTGCTCGGCCCGGAATATTCGCTCGCGTGGAACTCGCTCGACACCGACCTCAAGCTCTTCTTCAGCCGCGAGGTGCGGGGCCAGGCCGGCGAAGACCTGGTCGAAAAACAGAACGCGGAAGTCGGCCTCATGCCCGTCGTCGCCGACGAGGCCGCCACGTACGGGTACGAGGCCGAGAACCGCCACGTCGTCCAGGCATTCCGCGATGGCACGCGCCCGCTGCTCACCTTCGACGAAGGACTCCAGGTCGTGAAGATCCTGATGACGGCGTACATGAGCGCGGAAAAGGGCAAGACGCTCGACTTTCCACCGTCCGCCATCGGCAAGTTTGTGCCCGCCGTCGGAAAAGGTGAATGGACCGGTCGGTGAGCGGCGCGGCGCTCGCAGCGGCGCTGCTGTTCACGTCGGCGCCACTCGCCGCACAGGAATGGCCCGTCCATTCGCCGGACCGGCCCCGGCCGCCTGTCGTCGACCCCGGCCCGGCCGGGCCACCCGCGTCAGTGCCCCGCGACGCGATCGTGCTCTTCGACGGCCGCGACCTTTCGGCATGGCAGAAAGAGGGCGGCGGCGCACCCGGCTGGCGCGTCGCCGACGGATACGTCGAAGTCGTCAGTGGCAGTGGCACGATCGAGACGCGCCGCGCGTTCGGCGACATTCAGCTGCACATCGAGTGGGCCACGCCCGCGACGGTGTCCGCGGATGGCCAGAACCGCGGCAACAGCGGCGTCTTCTTCATGGGCCTGTACGAGGTGCAGGTCCTCGATTCGTATGACAACGATACCTATCCCGACGGCCAGGCCGCGGCGCTGTACGGCCAGGCGCCGCCTCTCGTGAACGCCTGCCGGCCGCCCGGCCAATGGCAGACCTACGACATCATCTTCCGCGCGCCGCGCTTCAACTCCGACGGTTCCCTCGAGTCGCCCGCACGCGTGACCGTACTTCACAATGGCGTCCTCGTGCATGACAACGCCGCGTTTCACGGACAGACCGCACACATGCGCCGCGCGACGTACGTGGCGCACGCCGATCGGTTGCCGATTCGGCTGCAAGACCATGGCGATCCTGTGCGGTATCGGAATGTTTGGGTGCGAGAACTGAACAGAAGGGAATAGGGAGAGGGAGAGGGAGAGGGAGAGGGAGAGGGTAGAGGGCAGAGGGGGGGGGTCAAACAGTTCCGAGACGGAGTATGAGCTTCGTCAACATCTTCGTGATCTCTTCCAGTTTCGAGCGGGCGGTTTCGATCACGGACGGCAGGACGTGGCCGCCCTCGATCAGGTCGAGAATCGACGCGCATTCGCTGGCCGAACGAAGCGCCATGCGGTAGAACCTCGCCTTCTCCTTCTTGCGAAATTCGCCGGCGCCCTCCGCGATGTTCAGCGATATGGAAGACGCCGCGCGTTTCAGTTGATCGGCGAGATGCTGATCGCGTGCCCGAGCTGCGCCGGAAATGGTGAGCGCCGACCGGTAGAACTCCGTCGAACGCTGATAGACGACGAGTCGCTCATGACCGAACGCGTATGGCACGGCCCCCCTCCGTTCGCGGAGACGTCGTGCCACCATTACGAGCGGATCGGGGCGATGCCATGGGAATTCGGGACAGGCCCCTATACCCTCTACCCTATCCCTTTCCCTATCCCTATCCCTATCCCTGTTCCCTAATCGGTCGGAATAACGCCGCGAATCCCGCCGCGCACAGCAGCGTGATGACCGCCGGCACCAGGAACACGATGAAGTAATTCGTCGTCCCGTCCGCCGTGAACGCCTCCTTCAGCTCCCCGGCGAACAGAGCACCAATGAGGGATCCGAGCCCGAGCACGGCGACGTTGATGAGTGCCTGGGCGGAGGAGCGGATGTCGGGTGGCGAGACCATATCGGTGTAAATGAATGCAACCACGAAGAAGAAGACGTAACAGAAGCCGTGCAGTGCGAGGGACGCGATGGCGACCCAGACCATCCACGGCGCCGTCTGGTAGAGCGGCCATGTGAAGGCGAATGCGAAGTAGCGTATGGGCCATGCGACGATGCCGACGAGCAGGGTCTTGCGGACGCCCCAGCGCGGCAGGATATACGGCAGCGCGAGCGCCATCACGAAGATCTCGGCGATCTGCGCGATGGTCATCCACGCCGGCACGCTGTCGGGCGCGATGCCGACGGCGGGTCCGACCTCGCGCAGGAACGGCGAGGTCAGGACGTAATACATCTGCAGCTCGGTCGCGACGACGAACGCGATGATGAAGAAGACCAGGTAGCTCTTGTTCTGGAGCAGGACGAGCGCTTCACGGAAGGCGAGCGGGTCCGCGGGTCTTTCAGCGGGCGGTGTGGCCGGCAGCGCGAAGGAGAAGAGGCCGAGCGCGAGCGAGAAGATACCGGCGAGGACGAAGACATCGATGAATCCGATGTCGGGCCCGAGCATGCCGCGCCACTGCGTGAGCGCGAGGTTCGCCGCGATCCAGCCGAGCGTGCCCCAGACGCGGATCGGGCCGAAATCGCGCTGCGGGTCCTTCAGGTTCTGCAGTGCGACGGAGTTGGTGAGTGCAAGCGTCGGCGCGAAGAGCAGTGAATAGAGCAGGAGCAGCCCCAGCATCGGGCCGAGCGTGTTCTGGTACGCCATGGCGATGAGCAGGGCACCGCCGGCGAGGTGGAAGATGCCGAGGGCCTTTTGCGCGGACATCCAGCGGTCGGCGACCTGCCCGGCGGTAAACGGTGCGAGCAGGTTCGCGAGCGGAAGGGCGCTGTAGATCAGGCCGAGTGCGCGGCCGGAGAAGCCGAGTTGCGTCTCGAGCACGCCGGACAGGTCGACGGCCCATGCGCCCCAGATGGCGTACTGCAGGAACATCATGGTGCTGAGCTTCGGCTGTGAAAACGCCAGCTTCACGGCCGCGGCCAGCTCCTCGCCGAGTCCCCGCTGCTCTACCGCTTCTTGCGTGGACGCGTCATTGCTCATCGCCGCCCTCAATGGTGTCGAGTGGACTGGGAATGCGCAGACGGCGCTAGATTAGGGGACGGTACGGAGCGCCGACAGGGAGACGGCGCGAGTCGGGCTGTGACCGACCGGACCGTCCTGGATCGCCCG